>CAJQPV010000320.1 GCA_905480305.1 uncultured Gammaproteobacteria bacterium
CTGATCAACAGGCACCCGGATACGTGCAAACAACCCCGGAAGCAGGGCCGGCGGCCGTCCATCGTTTACAAAAATACCGCGCAATTCCATCGTACCGGTCCCCGTATCGACTGCGGATTCGGCAAACTCTAAAATGCCTTCATGAGGATAGCCTTCCTCATCGGCCAATCCCATATAGACGGGCATCTTTTCCTGTTTCAGGTAGGTACTGGTGGTATCACCGCCTCTCTCCTGTATTTTTTCCCTGTATATCGCCAGCAAACGCAACAGGTTGCGCTCATTAAGATTAAAGTACACATACATGGGATTGAAACGCGTGATATCGGTGAGCAGCGTCGCCTCGCCATCACCCACGAGGTTGCCAAGATCGACCTGCTCGCGGCCAACCCGCCCGCTGATAGGTGCTGCCACCTGCGAGTACTCAACGAGCAGCTCGGCACTCTCGATCTTTGCCTCGGCAATTAAAATGTCCGCCTGAGTTGTCCCCAGCTGCCCCTGCCACTTGACAACATCCGACTCAGGACCGGCGTTCTGCTTGTACAGCTCTTTTGCCCTGGCCAATTCCGTTTGCGCCAGCTTCACATCGGCCTCGGCACTCGCCAGTTCCGCTTGCGCCGCCTGCAACTCGGCCTTGTATTGCCGCGGATCAATAACAAACAGCAGTTCACCCTGTTCCACATAGGTACCCGGCGTAAAATGCATACTTTCGAGCACACCCGCCACCCGCGCGCGCGCTTCGGCATGGTCGTAGGCAACCGTGGTGCCGGTAAAGTCAAGGTAGTCGGTCACCTCCTGGATGACCGGCGTGGCGACGGTTACCTGTGGCGGTGGTGGCTCAAGATAGGTATTTGAGTCGCCGCATCCCGCCAATAAAAAGGCAACTGCGGCAACAGCTGTCAGACCACTTTTTTTCCTTGCCGGCAACATCAATGGCTCCTTACAGTAATTTTTTACGGGTGGCGGTCAACTAACCTACTCAGGTAATGGTGACCCTGGCAAAACGGCGCTTGCCAACCTGAAAAACATGTGTATTACCAGCCGCAATAGACAAACCCTTGTCGGTAATTCGTTCTCCATCTATCCGCACCGCTCCCTGTTTAATCATGCGAAAGGCATCAGAAGTACTGCCGGTCAGACTCGCATCCTTCAATAAATTCGCAATCTTTATCTCGCCGCCATTGGCGTCAATGCTCAGCTCCGGCATCTCGTCCGGCATGGCACCCTTCTGAAAGCGTGCAATAAAAGCAGCCAACGCATTCTCTGCGGCCGCCTTGTCGTGAAAACGCTCCACGATCTCCTGGCCCAGCTGGAATTTCACGTCCCGTGGATTCATGCCCTGCTGTACGTCCTGCTGCAACCGCTCAATCTCCTGCAACGGCCTGAAGCTCAATAGTTCGAAATATCGCCACATCAGCTCGTCGGAGACAGACATCAACTTGCCAAACATCTCGTCTGCCGGCTCACTGATGCCGATGTAGTTATCAAGTGACTTCGACATTTTCTGCACGCCATCCAGCCCTTCAAGAATCGGCATGGTCAGAATGACCTGTGGTTTTTGACCGTAGTGTTTTTGTAGTTCACGACCTACCAGCAGGTTAAATTTTTGATCAGTGCCACCGAGCTCCACATCAGCCTTCATGGCAACAGAATCATAGCCCTGTATCAGCGGATACAGGAATTCGTGAATGGCAATCGGCTGATTGGCGGCATAACGCTTGCTGAAATCATCGCGTTCCAGCATGCGGGCAACGGTATGCCTGGCGGCCACCTGGATCAGATCAGCGGCATTCATGGCCCCCATCCACTGGGAATTGAACATTACCGTGGTCTTTTCAGGGTCCAGTATCTTGTAGATCTGGTGTTCATAGGTGG
Organism: uncultured Gammaproteobacteria bacterium; assembly: GCA_905480305.1. Lineage (GTDB taxonomy): Bacteria > Pseudomonadota > Gammaproteobacteria > UBA9214 > UBA9214 > UBA9214. Next base: position 1,873 of record CAJQPV010000320.1, read on the forward strand.
CCGCATTGGCCATCACATCCTCGCGTGTCAACGGCTTGCGGGTGATGTTTTTACCGGTCGGGTCGCCAATCATGCCGGTAAAATCGCCGATCAGGAACAAAATCTCGTGACCAAGCGCCTGAAATTGCCGCAACTTGTTGATTAATACGGTATGCCCCAGGTGCAAATCAGGCGCCGTCGGATCAAAACCGGCCTTGATCCGCAAGGGTTTTCCGGCCTTCAATCGCTCTACCAGCTCAGCCTCGACCAGAATCTCATGGGCTCCGCGCTTGATTTGAGCAAGTTCGTCGAACATCGTCATGCGTAGCTCGCCTTCCAGAATCAGTAACAGAGCAGTTAACATACCGGAAACGCCTCATAAGCGCCCGTTTTTAGCATTCATTAGCCAACTCAAGTCAGAACCCCGGGTGACCGATACATACCAATATACTTCGAAGAAACAGTTGACCAACAGGCGGTCAGTCGTTAACTTATGCCAAACTTATACAAGGACTTACCGTGACTCACCAGTCCATCTTCAATCGCGACATTAAATCGCACCCTGTTGTAACGGATGCCCGCACATCGTTGCTGCGTCCTGCCTATCTTCTGCTGATCAGTAGTGCAGTGGTTTTAGCCTTCTTACTCTGGAGTGCAGACCCTGGCCCGGCCGAAGCCACTCGTCATGTCTCCTTGCCACTGTCCATCCCGGCAGCCAATACCAGCCCGGCAGAAGAAGTCGTTTCCAGCCGTACAGACAATATTGATATCGAAGAGCTGAATGCGCTCTCAGCGCCGGCCGCCGGCACAGAGACAACAGAAGGTAACTGGCATGAAGTAACCATCAAATCAGGTGACAGCCTCGCTGCTATTTTTTCACGTCTGGGCATCCCGCCCAGGCAGTTACACGACCTGCTGGAACAGGGCGGTGCAGCCAATAATCTGAAAAAAATCTACCCGGGACAGACCCTGCGTCTGATGACCAGCGACAGCCAGGGACTGGTCAAACTGACCTACCAGGTTGACAAACTCAGCACACTGGAAATCGTTCACGAGGGTAATGACTTTACCATCAGCACCACGCACCTGACCCCGGAGCGCCGGCAAATCAGTGCCAGCGGCATTATCGACAGTTCACTGTTTGTCGCCGGACAAAAGGCCAAGCTGTCTGATAACCTCACCATGGAGCTGGCCAACATCTTTGCCTGGGACGTGGATTTTGCACTCGATATACGCAAGGGTGATCAGTTCACCGTGCTTTACGAGGAACTGTTTCTCGATGGCGAAAGCATTGGCCACGGTGAAATCCTCGCCGCCGAATTTGTTAACCACGGCAAACGCTACCAGGCGGTTCGTTACACCGATGCCAGCGGCAAAACAGATTACTATTCACTGGATGGAAAAAGCATGCGCAAAACATTCCTGCGCAGCCCGGTTGAATTCAGCCGCATCAGCTCTCGCTTCAGTCTCGGACGCAAGCACCCGATTCTGAATCGCATTCGCGCACACAAGGGTGTTGACTACGCCGCATCAAGAGGCACACCCATAAAAGCAACGGGTAAGGGCAAGATTGTTCATCGCGGTAAAAAAGGCGGTTATGGCAACACCATCGTCATCCAGCATGGATCCACCTACAGCACTCTGTACGCACACATGTCCAAGTTCCGCAGTGGACTGAAGACCGGCAGCAAGGTCAAGCAGGGCCAGACCATCGGCTATGTTGGCAGCTCCGGCCTCGCAACAGGTCCGCACCTGCACTACGAGTTCCGGGTCAATGACGCACACCGCGATCCGCTGAAGGTGAAATTCCCGGGCGCTGATCCGCTGAACAAGAAATACATGGATGACTTCAACGCGAAGGCCGAGAACCTGATGGCACAAATCAACACTGTGCGTGATGTTCAGCTTGCCAGGGCCAACTAAATCCCCGGTTGCCAGCCGGGCAACAAACCCTGCAATTAATTCATGGCAGACCTCTTTATCGGACTGATGTCCGGCACCAGCATGGACGGCATCGATGCCGCGCTGGTTGATTTTACATCCCGCCAGCCAAACATCCTGGCAACGCACAATCACCGCTATCCTGCTGTACTGCAGCAACAACTGGAAAACGCGCTCAGGCTTGCAGCCCCCCTGAGCACAGATCTCACCACAATCGACGACGCCGTCGGCGATATCTTTTCTGTAGCTACCAGCAAACTGCTCAGCAAAGCCGGCATCGAAGCGGAGCAAGTCACCGCCATTGGCAGTCACGGGCAAACCATACGACACGACCCCGACGCGCCAAAATCGTATTCACTGCAAATTGGCAACCCGAACATTATTGCCCGGAATACCGGCATTGATGTTGTTGCGGATTTCCGCCGTGCTGATATCGAGGCCGGTGGACAGGGAGCACCACTGGTACCAACCTTTCACCAGGCAGTATTCGCCGACAACAGTGAAGACCGGGTTATTCTGAACATCGGTGGTATCGCCAACATAACCATACTTGCCCCCGGTAATGACACACCGGTAAGTGGCTTTGATACCGGTCCCTGCAATACCCTGATGGACAACTGGGCACAAACACACCTGCAAACCAGCATGGACATTAACGGCGACTGGGCTGCAGCTGGTCAGGTCGATACTGCATTACTTGAACACATGCTCACGGATGCCTACTTCCAGGCAGCACCCCCAAAAAGTACCGGACGTGAATATTTCAACCCGCACTGGCTGTCGCAGTACACAGCGGATTGTGACGCAACCGCGAATACCGTCCAGACAACCCTGTGTGAACTTAGCGCGCGCACAGCAGCCAATGCGATACAACTATATGCCGACAGTGCGAAACGCTTGCTTGTCTGTGGTGGTGGCGTACACAACATGCAGTTAATGAAACGACTGGCAGCCAATCTGCCCGGTTTGAGCGTCGACACCACAGCTGCATATGGTATCAATCCCGACTGGGTAGAAGCAGCCGCCTTTGCCTGGCTGGCAAAGCAGCACCTTGAGGGAAAACCCGGCAATATCCCTGCTGTCACCGGCGCAAGCCGGGCGTTATCACTGGGTCGGCTGGTTAAACAGCAGCCAGAA
>CAJQPV010000321.1 GCA_905480305.1 uncultured Gammaproteobacteria bacterium
GACAAAAAGCTGCTTATCCAGCAAGGAGAGCGTGGCAACGTCTTGTACTTCCTGTTTTTCTTCATGCTGGTCAGTGCCGGCATGTCTATTGGACGCGGCACCGCGGATGCCCTGTTCCTGAAGCGGCTGGGCATTGAATACCTGCCATTGATGTACATCATCCAGAGCATGCTGCTGGCAGCTGTCAGCCTGGTATATACTGCCTTTGCCGACCGTATCCCTGCAGAAAAATTCTTCCGCGTCGTGTTTGCCGTGCTCATTGTGCTGGTCCTTGGCAGCTGGTTTGCCATGTCGGCGGGCAGCAGCACCCTTATTTACCCGGCCTACTACCTTGTCTACGAAGTTGCTTCGGAAGTACTGCTGGTGCATTCCGCCTTTTATATGAGCCAGAACATGAACACATTGCAGGCCAAGCGGTTGACACCACTGATCTATGCCGGCGCCCAGATTGGCACCATTAGCGGCGGACTGTTACTGGTCGTTGCCACCCCGGTATTCGGCACCCAGAACCTGTTGTTGCTCTGGTGCGCCATACTGGTGGCAGGCATTGCCATTATCATGATCAGACACAAACGCTACGGAGCTTCCACACATTTCCGCGCGCCGAAGAAATCACAAAATCTGCTGAAAGACTGTGTCGAGCAGGTACACCAGGGAATAAAATTCACCTATCGGTCCAGCCTCCTGCGTGCCTCGTCACTGGCACTGTTTTTCATGGTGCTGTCCTTCTACGTACTCTGTTACAGCACCAACCGGATCTATACCCAGACATTTGACACAGAAGAAAGCCTGACCCGGTTTTTTGGTCTGCTGACAGCCATAACAAGCACGATCGCGCTGTTTCTACAGTTGTTTGTTACCAACCGAGCGATCGCGCATTTTGGTGTGCGCACCATCAACCTGTTATTTCCGTGGACCACCGTGGCCTGCCTGACCGTTCTGACATTCAGCTTTTCCCTGCCGTCCGCCATACTTGGCAGCCTCAACAAGGACACCCTCATGCAGGCCTTCAGAAATCCTGTCAGAAGCATGTTCTTTAATGTCCTCCCCGGCTATATGCAGGGACGGGCACGCGCCATGTCAATTGCGCTGGTGATGCCGCTGGCATTGATGCTCTGCGGAGTATTGCTGATACTGCTGCAGCACCTGGATCATCCCGTATATTACCTGGTACCCGGCGTATTCGCCGCCTGCCTCTACCTGTTCTCCTGCCGGTTAATGAACAAGGCCTATGTCAGCACCCTGATTTCAACCCTGAAAGAATGCCTGTACCTGCCTGAAAAGCGGATGTATGCAGACCTGCAGGGATGTGGTGAGGATACACTGGGTGAAATCATGCGCGGCATCAAGCATCCCGACGTGGAGGTCGCGCTTGCCTTTGCAAAGATCCTCGCCGCCTCCTTCCCTGACCAGGCCGTAGAAATCATCCTGCAACGCGCAGCGGACATGGATAACGCCACGACCGATCGCTTCTTAAAATTACTCGCCAACCTTGATCTCTCCAGCCATGCTGGTGCTTTACGCGATCTCGCGGACCAGGGTGACGACCACCTGCAAACAACCGTTATGAGGCTGTTACTGGATCAGGGTGATGCCCGTACGATTACCGCGACCTTCGACCTGCTCGGCAACAGCAACTTTCGACTGCAGTCCATCGCCGTACATGCAGTCCTGAGATTTTCAGCTGACGGCAGCAACCGCAAACAGGCACTTGCCACATGGCATGCACTGTTAGATGCAGACAACGCTGCACGCCTGGCAACCATGGACATCATTCCGGATCTGGCCCTGCTCTCAGACCATGAAAGACAAACACTCATTACCGCATACCTGCAGGCCTTTGCCGGTCTGCTTGCGGACCCTGCAGAGTCCACCCGGACCCGCGCCCTGCAGGGCCTGCACCAGTGGCAGGAAACAATCACCCCGGTAATCGATGCGGCCATCACCCGGGCACTGTCCAGCGACAACCCGGAACTGCGCATTGCCGCTGCCGGCTGTCTGCATCTGACAGCTGCGGAGCAGCGTGACGAACTGCTGCTGCAGGCAATCGGCGACGGCCATGCCCTGGTGCGTGCTGCCGCTATCGATACGCTCAGAACCGTGGCGGACAGTTACAGCGACCTGGCACTGGAGTGGATCGCCATGGACCGTGGCAGCCTGCGTGCCCAGCAAACATTGCTCATGTCACTGCTCGATGCCGGCCTGCCGGAGATCGTTTTCGAGAACATCGTGCGCAGCAAGGCAGAAGCCGCCCTGCAGCTGCAGGAGGCAGCCGGTATCCTGGAGCAAGACACCAGTGATGATACGAATGCCGCCCGTTCTTTACTCAGATACATGGTCAGGGAACGGCTCGAACAGACCATCGAACTGGCATTAATGGCGCTGGAACCTCTGTATGAGTCGGGCACCATAAGTATCATCCGTGCCGGCTTCTCCAGCGGTGATGCTCGCAATGTTGCCAACGCCTGCGAGGTACTTGGCAATCTCGACAAACAATATATGATCGGGTCTCTGAGCGATGCACTGCAAAAATCGGCCAGCGGCGGCTTCGACCAACATAACATGGCCTTCAGGGGTATTGATGACGTGCTGAACTGGTGCGCACAAAACAGCAACAGCTGGCTGCGGCTGTGCGGCGAACAGGCCCTGGGTGGCGGGGCAGGAACAGAGCATGCCTGACCTGTTTGACCGCCTCATGCTGCTGAAGCAGTCACCGGTGTTCTCGATGGTGTCGACAGATGACCTGCGGGTGGTAGCACAGGCGCTGCAGCAGCTGGAGTATTTTAGCGGCGACCGCGTCTTCGAAATCAATGAGCAGGGTGACTATCTCTATCTGCTGGTGTCGGGCAGGATCGGCATTAGCATCGAGCAGGACCCGTCCAGCACCCACTTCATTGCCACACTGGGTCCCGGTGACAGTTTCGGAGAAATGAATCTGCTGGATGACCTGCCTCGCTCAGCGACGGCACAGGTGCTTGAGGATTCCACCGTGCTGGCACTGGAAAAGACACGACTGAAATGCCTGATCCAGAGCTATCCTGACATCAGTATCGGCATGCTGCGCAGCCTGTCACTCAGGATACGCGAGGCAAATACCAGACTGTTGAACGCAGAAAACAAGTGACGCTGGAGCACTGACCATGACAGAAATCCGGACAACCGTGTCTTCATCAAGCGGCTCACTCAACAAACCGGCGAACTTTACAATCGGCGACTAAAAGGGTTGATGCAAAGTAACTATTCACCTCAGAGGTAAACGGCACCTATCCAGGGGATGTCATCAGTAATAAAACCCCATTAGCCACGGAATTCACGGAAGAACACGCAAATATTACTTCTAAGGCCTTTATTTTTCCGTGTTTTCCGTGTTTTCCGTGTTTTCCGTGGCAAAATGTTCTAATAAATGCCTTTCGCTTTTTGTTTCTATGGCCAGCTGAATAGATACGATGCAAACCCTAACCCGCCTATCTCACCACGTCCCGGACCGGGAGTCATGGTCCAGGAGCCGCTGATTGTAATACGCCGAGTAGTTATCTTCTGTCGTAATCAGCGACTGCTGTTAATCCAACCTGTTCCAGCAAGGCCGCACGCCGGGCACGCAAATTTGCATCCCCCGGATTATGCTGGATTGCACGAGATAACGAATCAATGGCGTCATACCACACCCCGTTTTCTGCATAAATACTTGCCTGTGTGCGCTCGTCTGATTTAGCGATTCTGCTCTTAAGATCAGCGTCAGGTGCCGTATATTGAATCGTACCACTGGCAATGACATCGTTGGAGCGCTGCCCTTCATCAGGAGTCACCGACACGAACCAGCGGTACTCAATTCCCGGCTCGAGTGTGATACCAGCCGTTGCCAGATCCAGCTTCTGAATCCCTGCACTCTTCGGGGTACCGACTACCTTCTCGAGCAGCGGATCAATGTCCTCATCATTGATCACCGTCACATCCAGCCGGGCGTTTGCGGGCTTGGAGATGTACCAGTAGAGCGTCGGCTGGGTCTTGGTTGTCAGTCCAGTGTGATCAGGCGCCAGCACAGACAGTTCGAGGGTGATGTCTCCTACACCGCGCGACCCACCGCCTACACGACTGGCTGGCGCACCCCGCACGGGAGGGCGGTAGGCGAAACCGGAACTGCTCTGCACCGCTGCAGCGCCTTTTTCTTCTTCAGCGGACAGCAGTGTGGAGAATGGTGCAAGTATCAGTGTTAACAACAAAATACCCGGTGCCGAAATATTGTTCATGGATACTCTCTCCGTTGGTTTCCAGTGATATTCAACGCAACCCTCTTCCTGATATGTCTCTTTATAGATGATCAAAGGCAGCAATACAATTCGGGGATCTACGCAAATCTGGCCTGGCAATTTTATAGCCCGGATGGAGCGCAGCGGAATCCGGGCTACAGGAACTGGTTTTCGGACAGGCTCCTGGCACCCCGATCTCAGCTATTGGCGGTGGCGATCGTTGCGGCGAAATCGCCGGCATCCGCCTGCGTTTTTTCTCCCAGCAGGCGGTAGACCATCACCCCCTCGGACTTGCCTTTCAGACTGCAGGTCCCGACGGGTTCGAGTTCGAAGCGGTCTCCCAGGCACTCGGCCGTGTGGTCGGACAGCAGGATCTGGCACAAGCTGTCCGGTGAATTCCCGGGTGCCTCCTTGCTGAAACTCTCGAGCCTGGCAGCCGTATTGACCACATCACCGATGGTCGTGTACTTGATACGTTGCGTGCTGCCCAGACAACCGGCCACCACCGGCCCGGTGGCAATGCCGACACGAATCCTGACCAGCGGCGAACCCTGTGCGGACCAGAACTCATTCAGCTGCTCCATTTCCCGCCGCATGGACAGCGCGCAGGTCACGGCGTTGACGGCATCCTGGCGAATCTCCTCATCCGTCATCCGCGGGACGGGAACGCCAAAATCGGCCTTGATAGCATCGCCGATGTAGTTATCGACCACACCGCCATACTGCGTGACCAGGCTCGCCATCGATTCCATATACTCATTGAGCCAGTTCAGCAGTTCAGAGGGAGTGAGCCGTTCGGCAATCGGTGTAAAGTTAGCCAGATCCGAAAACAGCACCGTGATCGTCATGGTCTGCGCCTCCAGGCGCCCGCCGTCCATGAAGCTGTCTCGATGTTTCCACAACTCATCGGCAACGGCAGGTGAGACGTTCTTGGAAAACAGGTCCATAAGAAGCTTTTTCTCGGCCTTTTCGTGATT
>CAJQPV010000322.1 GCA_905480305.1 uncultured Gammaproteobacteria bacterium
ACACGGGTGAGTAACTCAACCCGACGCCCCGCCTGTTCGGACAACAGGCCTGACAGCAATGCTCCATCCTGCGGCGCATGACTCAACAGCAGCTCGGATGGCACATCCTTGCCGGAATAATATTGCGGAATAAAAGCAGACAGTACGGCAGCCGCATCGGACTCCAGCGGCACCTTCGGGAAAAACACCGCATTACCCAGGCTGCGGCCGTCTCGGATAAAAAACACCTGCACACAGGCATTACCGCTGCCTGTCTTGCAGGCAAGTATATCAGCGTCGCCCCGCTCCCGACTGATGCATTGCTTTTCCTGAACCTTGTGGAGACTGGCTATCTGGTCACGAAAAATCGTGGCCTGCTCGTATTCCTGTCGCGACGAGGCCGCTTCCATTTGTGTCACGAGATCATTAATTACTTCGCGGCTCTTGCCCTCAAGAAACAAGACCGTACGCCGCACGTCTTCCGCATACTGCGTATCGCTGATCAAGCCAACACAGGGTGCCGCGCAGCGCTTGATCTGGTATTGCAGGCAGGGTCGGCTGCGATGACTGAAGAAGCTGTCTTCACATTGTCGCACCTTGAACAGTTTCTGCAGCAGGTGCAGGCTTTCGCGTACAGAACCCGCACTCGGATAAGGCCCGAAATAACGGCCTTTTCTGCGCCGCGCACCACGATGCATGCATACCCGGGGAAACTCCTGCCCTGATGACAGGTAGATATACGGATAGCTCTTGTCATCGCGCAACAATACATTATAGCGGGGGCGCAATTCCTTGATCAGGTTACATTCGAGCAGCAGGGCTTCCGCCTCGGTATGGGTGACCGTAACTTCGATGGCTGCGATCTGATCAACCAGCGCACGGGTTTTTACGCTCAGGCCTGACTTGCGAAAATAGCTTGATACCCGGTTATGCAGATTGCCGGCCTTGCCAACATACAACACCGTCTGTTCACTATCCAGCATCCGGTAAATACCGGGACGAGTCGTCAGGGATTTTAGAAACTCACTCGAATCGAATGCAGGAGCCGGCGCTGCCATTAGCCACTGACACCGGCCTGCTCACTGCTGCTGTCAAGCAGCTGCCTGGCCAACTGAAAGACCTGCCCGAACATTGCCGGCGTTAGCCGCCGGGTCTGGGTGTTATAGCGACTGCAATGGTAGGAATCGATCAGCGACAGATTGTCCGTCAGCGTATGTATCCCGCCATGCGCAAACCTGTAAGCCGACAAGCGCATTCCGAGCACGCGTAATACCGCATCATGCGCCAGCTTGCCCAGTGCCAGCAAAACAGCCGGAGAAGGCAAGCCGTCAATCTCGGCACGCAGGTAATGATTGCATGTCTTGACTTCATCGAGCAGCGGCTTGTTTTGCGGGGGGAGACATTTTACCGCATTGGTAATTCGGCAGTTATGCAGCTGCAGCGCATCATCACGGGAAACGGATTCAGGCTGATTACTGAAGCCATAGTCAAAAAGAGTTTGATATAACAAAATACCGGCATGATCACCGGTGAACGGCCGGCCAGTGGCATTGGCACCGTGCATACCCGGTGCCAGACCGACAATAAGCAAGCGGGCGTTATCGTCACCAAACGGTGCTACCGGGCGGGCATGGTAATCGGGATGCTTGACAGCAAGCTGGTCAAGAAAACCGGCTAGTCGGGGACAGTCTCTGCAATCAGGATTAAATTTCGACGAGTTGTTCCGAGACATTCAGTGCTTCAGCGTGGCCGTTATTCGGGTTGAGGCACACAATTTCGTGCGCGTTGGTGTTGGCAATGTATAGGGTATCGTCATGAAACGCCAGCCCACCCGGTTGTTCCAGCCTGCGGTCAACCACCACGCTCGAAACAAATTCACTATTTATACCTATTCTCTTGATTTTATTATTATATGTATCAGCTATCCACAGCATTCTGTGCTCCGGGTCCGCGTGAATATCTAGCGGAAACTGCAACCGTGCCGTCTTGCCCGTGCCGTCACCGTCACCGTAGTCAAACAGCCCTTCACCGACAATGGTCCGAACCGCACCGGTTTCGACATCTACCTCGCGTACAGCAGAAGCGCCGGCATCGATGCTGTAGAGCCGGTTAAACAACAGCGCCAGGCCGCTCGGCTGCGCAAAGGCCGCTGTGCTGGCGGGACCGTCCAGCAAGCCCTCCTTGCCACTCCCGGAAAACAGCTTCAGCGTATTCGCTACCAGCGAAAGACACCAGATCTGGTGCAACCCTGACATCGCGATATACAACTTGCCATCCTTGAACACGACATCAGAAGGCGAGTTCAAACTGACATCAACCGGTACCTCGTAACGATCAAGCAACGGAATGCCGACCTTGCCGGTACCCGCAATAGTGTCAACGTCGCCTGTGACAATATGAATGCGCCTGATGGCATGATTGCGCTCATCGGCAATATACAGAAAATCACCGTCGAGCGTCATTCCCTGCGGGTTATGAAAAGCCGCATTGCTACCATTACCATCTATAAATCCGGCGACCTCGCCGCCGTACTGACGCAACACATCTCCACGCAAGGACAGCACCAGGATTCGGTTGTGTCCACTGTCAGACACATACAGCCGCTCATTTGCTGTAATAATCCTGCCGGGAAAGGACAGTGCCGCAGGCACCTCTCGGGTACGATGCCTTGTAACGGGTGCCGGGGTAAGAGAATTAATGCAGGTGTTTTTATTTATCTGGTTTCCAATCACCAGGTCCAGCTGGGCAAGCTTGCCATCGCCTGACATCGTACCGAGTACAAATCCCTCGCGATCAACCAGCACTTGCGTAGGCCATGCTGTTACACCGTACATATTCCAGAGTTGCTTCTCCGGATCATGGACAAGCGCATGATTGATCTGGTGCTTGTCGATCGCCTTCAGGACATGTGAACGTTTTCTCTCGGCCGCATACCTCGGTGTGTTGACACTGATAATCACCAGGTCATCATGATACTTTCTGTCGAGAACCTTGAGATCCTGCAATACACGCTGACAATAAATAGATGAACTTGCCCCGAAAACCAGCAACACAACACGACCAGCCTGGTCGGCCAGCCTGACGGGGCGATCGACATTAAACCATTCCAGACCTGCTGAAAACTCCGGTGCACGACGCCTGTTTGCCACCATTTCTCACTCCTGCACAAACGCCCGATTACTTGCATGCCCGCAAAAAAAGGCAACCGGAATCATCATGCCAGAGGCAGGAAAAAATACTCTGATGAAAGTCTCAAAATGGCAGATCGGGAAAGACAAAACAACCTGGCGACCAGCAAGACCGCCAGGTTTTCGATCTAGTGGATTAGGTTTTCCTTGATGAGTCCGTGACGTATGGCAAAACGGGTAAGCTCTACATCATTCTCAATACCCAGCTTTTCGAACAAGCGGTAGCGGTAAGTGCTGGTGGTTTTCGGGCTAAGACAAAGCTTTGCCGAAATAACCTTG
>CAJQPV010000323.1 GCA_905480305.1 uncultured Gammaproteobacteria bacterium
GCCGACCGTAGACAACTTACCGACCGGCGTCTCGACAACACCAGCCTGGTTGATCGCCTGATGATGTTTTCGGAAATGCCTGTCGTTGATCTCAAACTTGTCAATGACGACTGACCGGTCCCGGTAGCGACATCCGTACAGAAAGAAGCCGCCTCTACAACTTGTAGTCATAGTCCATAATCAAGGGTGCATGATCCGAGAACCGTTTTGTCTTGTAGATACGGGCTGCCTGCACTTTCTCACCGATACCCGGCGTAGTTACCTGGTAGTCAATCCGCCAGCCGACATTCCTCGCCCAGGCCTGCCCCCGGTTTGACCACCAGGTATATTCATCGGCATCCTGATTCACGGCACGAAAGGCGTCCACGAAACCGGCTGGCCCGAACAACTCATCCATCCAGGCACGTTCTTCCGGCAGGAAGCCGGAATTCTTGCGGTTACCACGCCAGTTCTTCAGGTCTATTTCCTTGTGTGCAATGTTCCAGTCGCCACACAGGATAAATTCACGCCGTTTCAGTTTCAGTTTGTACAGCAGTGGCATAAATCGATCCAGAAAACTGAACTTGATTGCCTGGCGTTCTTCGCTGGATGAACCGGATGGCAGGTACAATGAAACCACGCTCAAGGGTCCGAAACAGGCCTCTATATAACGCCCCTCGGCATCCATATCCGGCCATCCCAGCCCGATTTTTATCTTGTCCGGCTTATGTTTGCTATAAATCGCCACGCCGCTGTAGCCCTTTTTCTCGGCATCATGAAAATACGCATGCCAGCCGCGCGGATGAAACACCGGGTCTTCCAGTTGCTGTACCTGTGCCCTGGTTTCCTGGATACAAACAACATCGGCCTGCTGACGTACCATCCACTGGAAGAAGCCTTTTTTGGCGGCGGCACGAATGCCGTTTACGTTGACCGTGATAATGCGCATGTTTTTCCCCGGATTAATTCGGCGTGTATGATAGCGATCCCGGCCAGCCATAACGACCCTTGACTGCATATGAAAAACTATCAACACGACTTTATCAATTTCGCCATCAGCGCCGGCGTATTGCGCTTTGGTGAGTTCACCCTGAAATCGGGGCGCATCAGCCCCTACTTCTTCAACGCCGGACTGTTCAATACCGGTGAGCACCTGGCCCGGCTGGGGCGTTGTTATGCACAGGCCATTGTCGATAGCGGCAGCAAATTTGATGTGCTGTTTGGCCCTGCCTACAAGGGTATTCCACTGGCCGCCGCCACCAGCATTGCGCTGGCCGACCACCACCAACGAAATCTCCCCTGGTGCTTTAACCGCAAGGAAGCAAAGGACCACGGCGAAGGCGGCAACCTGGTTGGCGCTGCCCTGTCAGGTGACATCATGGTCATAGATGACGTCATCACCGCCGGTACCGCCATCCGCGAGTCCGTGGAAATCATTGAGTCTGCAAAAGCCACCCTGTCGGGCATCATTATTGCGCTCGACCGCCAGGAACGCGGCCGTGACCAGCGCTCCGCTATCCAGGAAGTTGAGGAATCTCTCGGTATCACAGTCACCAGCATCGTGACACTGGCACATCTGCTGGAATATCTGCAGAACACACCGGGGCAGCAAGAAAATGTGGCGAGAATAACGGCCTACCGGCAACAATACGGCGTGTAAAACGCCGAAAAGTCTAGTTGGTTTTAATTTCAATCGACACTTCCGCCCCATCCAGCGGATCTGAAGTGTCGTTAGCACTCTCATCGATCAACACCCGGCCCTTGATATCCAACGGCTTTTCCTGCTCCCTGGCGTCAAACAAATCCGGCAGTAATGTGTTCTCAGCGGCATTCAGTTCATCAATCGCGTTGCCCTCATCAAGCCAGCCGGAATCCGGGGCCGCACCAAACACAGGCGGGTCTGGCAATGCGGCAGGACCGCGATCGAGCTCCAGGTTGAGCGATTCAAACGTGCGAGTTTCAACAACCGCAGGCACCTCATCTTGCAAACTCTGTTGCCGGCGAGCACTCACCGGCACCGGCTGTTTTTGCGCGTTTGTGGCAGCAGTTGGCGGCGCCACAACCGGCGCAGATGTCTGCTGAGGCTCTCCGCATGCAGACAAAAATAGCAGACACAGGCAGCCGGGTATCCATACGCTGCTGCAAACCTTTCTAGCCAATAACAAGTTTCACCCCGATCAACAAAGTCACTATTTCGAAGACACGCTTTATCCAGCGGTTACCGGACTTGATGGCGAGATGCGCTCCCAGGTAACCACCCAGTAGCGAGCCCAGCAGCAGCGCCGGTAACCACGGCCAGCGGATCTCGGCCAGCATGCCCAGCGTAACCGCGCCCGTGCCGTTCCAGAACACCCCGACCAGAATCAGGGTATAGGCAATGGCGCGGCGATAATCAAGACCAAACCAGCGCACCAGCCACAGGGTCACAAACAGACCGGTACCCGAGGTTAGCGAGCCGTTCAGAATGCCGACCAGGAACAATACCAGGCCACCGATTAATCGCCCGCCCAGCCCCCGGTTAACCGGCTGTAATTGCTGCCCCAGGCCGGGATTCAACCACGAATAGACCCCCAGTCCGGCCGTCAGGATACCCAACGCGACTTCGGCGATGCGTTCCGGCACGCCAAGTATAATGTTGGCACCCAGAATCACTCCCGGCAGCCCGAAACCGAGAATAAACAGTGCCAGCTGGCGATCCAGTGGCTGTTCTCTCAAGTGCCTCACTGTTGCGCCGATACCCAGTGCAACACTGGCGACTTTATGGGTGGCAAGCGCAATGGCAAACGGCAGTCCCATGAAAATCAGCACAGGCAGCTGGATTAACCCGGCACCACCCCCGGAAAAGGCTGAAAACAGGTTCGCCACCAGGGACACCAGAAACAGGACAAATTGTTCCACGCCGTTCACTGCTGCTCCGCCTTTGGGTATATTAGGATCACAGGATAATTTAACAGGTTTAGAATACACGTATGAAATCAGGATGGCTGCTACACATGAATAAACTCCGCTACTTTTTGCTGCTGCCGGCACTGCTTTGTACCAGCAGTGCATTTGCTGAACGCACCTTCAAATGGGTCGACAATGAAGGACATGTACACTACGGCAATCGCGTTCCACCCGAATATGCAAAGCAGGAACGCAAAGTAATAAATGAACGCGGTCGCACCATACAGGTCTACGATGCCGCCAAGACACCGGAACAATGGGAAAAACAACAACAGCTAAAAGAAGAGGCCGCCAGGAACAAGGTGCTGGCTGAAAAACAGGCTGTTCAAGACCGCAGTCTGCTCGCTACCTATTCAAGCGAACAGGACATGCTGCTTGCCAAAAACAGCAAGATCGCCTCGGTAGATGCGCTACTGCATCTGACCAACAGCCGCATTGTCTCCATGCAGGAACGCTTGCATAAACTCACAGAGGAAGCCGCCACCTATGAACGCAGCGGCAAGGCGCTGCCGTTGTCACTGAAATCGCAACTGGAAAACCTGCGCAAGCAGATCACCACCAACGAGGCCTTCATCAAGAAAAAGGAACTGGAGAGAACGGCTATCAACAACCAGTTTGATGCAGACATCGCGCGCTACATTGAACTTACAGCTGACATCCCGGATTCCAGGCCTGCAAAAGAACGCCATGCGCAGATCCAGACAGCCAAAAACCGGCAGCAGCTTGATTTGAGCAGAAATGACCAGTTGTTGCTGACTACATACAAGGAAGAATCTGATCTTATCCTGACCAGGGACCAAAAACTGTCCTCGCTGGATGAACTCATTGTTCTGACCCAGTCACGCCTGCAGTCATTACAAATCGAGATGGATGAACTCTCGGACAATGCAGACGAGTACGAAAGCCGCAACAAAAAGGTACCCGAGGGCCTGCAGGGCCGCATGAAGAATGTTCTGGAGAATATTCAGCAGGGCGAGCAGCTGATCATACTGAAACAACAGGAAAAGAAGCAGCTGGAACAACAATATAACGAAGATCTCAAACGTTACCGCATGCTAACAACCAGGTAGTCAGGCGCGAATCAGCGTACCCACACCCTCGTCGGTAAACAGTTCCACCAGCACCGCATGGGCGACCCGCCCGTCAATGATATGGGAAGCCTTCACGCCGCAATTTACCGCAGACAGTGCACAGGCAATCTTTGGCAGCATGCCACCATGGATAGTGCCATCATTGATCAGCTTGTCGACATCAGCTGCATTGAGTCCGGTTAACAGTTCCCCGTCCTTGTCCAGCAAGCCGGCGGTATTGGTGAGCAGAATGAGCTTCTCGGCCTTCAGCACCTCGGCCATGCGACCCGCCACCAGGTCAGCATTAATATTGTAGGAACAGCCGTCTGCACCGACACCTATCGGTGCAATCACCGGAATAAAATTTCCGCCAACCAGCATATCCACCACCGACGCATCGATGCTTTCCACCTCGCCGACATGACCAAGATCAATAATCTCGGGCACGTCCAGCTCCGGTGAACTGCGTTCAATCTTCATCTTGCGCGCCCTGATTAAACCACCATCCTTGCCGGTCAGGCCAACGGCACTGCCACCGTGCTGCGTAATGAGGCTGACAATTTGCTTGTTTACCTGGCCACCGAGCACCATCTCAACCACGTCCATGGTCTCGGTATCGGTGACGCGCATTCCTTCTACAAACTCGCTTTTCTTGCCAATCTTTTCCAGCAAGTTGCCAATCTGCGGCCCGCCGCCATGAACAACAACCGGGTTAATTCCCACCAGTTTCATCAACACCACATCCCGCGCAAAGCCGCTTTTCAGCGCCTCATCCACCATCGCGTTGCCACCGTATTTGATAACAATCGTCTTGCCGCGGAAGCGACGTATGTAGGGCATTGCCTCACTGAGGACGTGCGCAACATTTTGTGCGGATTGTTGTGTCAGGGACATGTCATTTAGCAGCGCTTGTAGCGGCGAGAGTCAGTTAGTCGGAAAAACCTGTAGAGTGAAGGCAATAAAGTAACAAATCTGCACTCAGAATGGCAGAGTCAGATCCGGATTCACCTGCAACATGACGCGCCTGAAATCCTCGGTGATGCGTGCCAGCGCGGCCTCATCATCTGCTTCAAAGCGCAACACCAGTACCGGCGTGGTATTCGAGGCACGAACCAGGCCCCAGCCATCTTCGTATTCTGCTCGCAGGCCGTCTATGGTTGAAATACTGGCGCCCTCAAAGTGTGCATTCTCCAGCAGCTTGTTGATGAAGACCGGCGGCTCGCCTTCCTCCATCATCACGTTCAACTCCGGCGTGTTGACACTGTCAGGCAGCTCGGCAAACACTTCAGTAGTGCTGCGGTCATCCTTGCCCAGCACTTCCAGTAACCTGGCAGCGGCATACAAACCATCGTCAAAGCCATACCAGCGCTCGTTAATAAAAATGTGGCCGCTCATTTCACCCGCCAACAGCGCCCCGGTCTCCTTGATCTTCGCCTTGATAATAGAATGCCCGGTCTTCCACATCAGCGGATCACCGCCGTGCTCACGGATGATGGCATCCAGATTGCGTGTGCACTTGACGTCATAAATAATCTGGCCGCCCGGATTACGCTCAAGTATATCAATAGCATAGAGCATCAACACGCGGTCAGGCCAGATAACACGGCCATCGGCAGACACCACGCCGAGGCGGTCGCCGTCGCCGTCAAATGCCAGTCCGATATCGGCCTGGTTTGCAGCAACCGCGCTAATCAGGTCTTGCAGATTCTCGGTCTTGCTCGGGTCCGGATGGTGATTCGGGAAGGTGCCATCAACATCGCAGAACAGCTCGATCACCTCGCAACCCAAACCGCGCAGCAGCTGAGGTATCACGCCACCGGCAACACCGTTGCCGCAGTCAACCACGACCTTCAGTGGCCGCGCCAGCGTCACATCGCTGCGTATGCGTTCGATGTAATCCGGCACCACGTTAATGACTTCAACACTGCCGGCATCTGCAGAGATAAAATTATTACTTTCGATGCGTTCACGCAACGACTGGATCGAAGGCCCGGACAGGGTCTCACCATCTATGACAATTTTCAGGCCGTTATAGTCAGGCGGATTGTGACTGCCGGTTACCACGACACCGTTCTGGGTATCCAGGTAATGGGTAGCAAAATACAGCACCGGCGTGGGTACACAACCGATATCCTTGACATCACAACCGGTAGAAATAATACCTGCAATCAACGCAGCTGAAAGATCCGGACCGGACAAACGACCATCACGCCCGACCACAAAGGTATTGCGGCCACGCTGCAGCGCCTCACTGCCAATCGCACGACCAATCTGTTTGACTGCTGACTGTGTCAGCGTCTGGTCAACAATACCCCGAATATCATAGGCACGAAATATCGAAGCATCGATGTTGATACTGATATTTTCCTGCTCCTGCATGGTTTCCGGGGGATCTTCCTCCAATATCAGATTTTTGCTACTCACTGCAGAGCCATAGTCTGCAGCGACCCCCGCCCTGATAGTATCTTCGTCATCATCAAGATTATCTTCGATCTCGGTGACTGTTTCATCGGACAGGTAATCGTCATCGGCTTCAGGTTCAGGTTTAGCAGTCATGACGCTTTGTTCTGGTTTATTAGTTGCAGCCATCTGCGTCATAAACTCGACCGTCTCCTGCAGCTCCTTCAGGCCGGATGGATATTCACGCTGTACGCGGCCATCGCGAAAATCCTTCATGATGGTCACCATGCTGACCTGGTCAACACGCAGGGCATTCTTGATGTTGCGAAACAGCAATACGGTCAGCAGCACCACCATGAAGGCTGCGACCAATGCGGCACCCAGCACCCACACGCCAATCTTCCCCAGGTAGTAGAGTCCCGACACTGCCGGCCAGTAGGCCACCTGCCAGCGGCTGCCTGTGATCGGCATTACCCGTTCGGCTGCACCCTGTTTGGCTTCCTTGTCACCGTAATGTGCAACAGCAACGGGCCTGCCCTTGGTACCATGTTGCTGTAACTCAATATAGCCATTCAGGTCCTGCAGGTCGCCCAGGATATCCTGCAGCACATCCTTGGACAGCGACAGCATCAGGTGACCCACGACACCACTGCCCGCCGGGTCTATTACCCTGCGCACAATGTTGACGTGCTGTTGCGGCGTATTCAGCGAGTGCACTTCCATGGTGGGCTCTTCGCTGCCGGATTCCGCAATGCGCATTTGCGCTATTGCGGCATAGGTCAAAGGCGGTGAGGCTTCCAAATCGACTTCACCCAGGCCGGGCGGCAACAGTTGAACATTGATCGCGTCCGGGAACACATAACGCAGCGATTCTTCCCGGGAGCGCAGCGAAGCCTTGCTGCCTACCATCAACAGGTAGGCGATATCAGGATCCTTGGCAAGCAGCGTGGTAGTGGCACCGTAATGCTCGACAATGGCGGTTATCCGCGCCGTCACCTGCTGGGTGATGATGTCGTTCTGCTGCTCCATGGTGTGGAGGATGTAACCCGACATGAATTTGAAAATAAACGCCGCCAGCAACGCCAGCAACACCACCGCACTCACCAGCAATTGCAGACGTATCTTTCCCAGACTGGCGGGTTTAGCGTCCACGATCAACGGCGGCACTGCCTGCATATCAGCCGCACCCGCAGATGATTTTTTACGCTTGAATAATTTACCTGGAGAGAACTTCATTACAATTCTTTAACGCCCTGATCCTGTGTGGACCCTGAAAAACAAGTGATGGGATATTATCGGCCGATCAGGCCAATAATTTGAGTCTATTGGCGTCCGGTGTGCCCAAACCCCCCGGCACCGCGCTCACTGGCATCAAAATCCTCAACTATTTCAAATTCCGCCCGCACAACCGGTACGATGACCATTTGCGCAATACGCTCCCCCGGCTCGACCAGAAAGGTCTTTTCCCCACGATTCCAGCAGGATACGAACACCTGCCCCTGGTAATCGGAGTCTATCAGGCCCACCAGGTTGCCAAGTACAACACCATGCTTGTGCCCCAGCCCGGAGCGTGGCAGCAGCACCGCCGCCAGGCCGGTATCGGCCACGTGGATGGCAAGACCGGTGGGGATCAGGCGGGTATCACCGGGAGCCAGTTGCAACGGTTCATCCAGACAGGCGCGCATGTCCATACCGGCAGAACCGTCAGTTGCATAATGTGGCAGTGGAAACTCGTTACCGAGACGTGGATCAAGAATCTTAAGCTGAATCTTTTGCATTAAACTTCAGTACCTTTCCCTGGTGGGGGCTCTGTTGAAATTGCCTGGCAATCAACTCTGTGAGCTGACGCGCCAGCTTTTGCTTGGCGGTAACCGCCAACTGCTGCTCGCCCGCTTCCCAAAATACCTGCAGGGCATTCTCTTCATTATTAAAACCCAGCCCGTTACCGACCTGATTGGCAGCAATCATATCAATCCCCTTGGCCTGCCGTTTCAGCCGTGCATTATTTTCCACAGACTCGGTCTCCGCTGCAAAGCCGACAGTATAGGGGGCATCAGGCAATGCCGCCACGGCTGCAAGGATATCGGGATTACGCTCCAGCTGCAGTGAAAC
>CAJQPV010000324.1 GCA_905480305.1 uncultured Gammaproteobacteria bacterium
GGAAGCCAGACTGAAGCAGGGAGAAACAGATAACAGGGCCGCGACAATTTTACCGTTCAGGCAGTAGTCCTGTATTGGCAGACTCAGGCCGCGCAGCCAACCCAGAAGCTCATGTCCTTGTCCAGAAACTCCTGCCAGGACATGTAATGGGTACCATCACAGGAAAACGTCAGGCTGATCAAACCGTTAAATATATTGATCGATGCAGAGCGCAGGTAAAGGGTTTCATCGGCCAGGCGCAACTGCCGCATGCCATTTAAAATGGCCGGAACACTCTCCTGCGGGATAACCGCATCCGCCGGATAAGGGCAGCGTGGATATAGCAGGCAGATATCCGGATCACTCAATGCCTCGTGGTCGAGTATGCGATAACGAAAAGGGTCGTCCATAAACCAGACCGTAGCGCGGCTGCTGGAAAAGTGAACCACTGCCTGAAACAGGCCGCGCTCGGTTACCAGGTCCTCAAGAATCGCGCAGTTGGTATCCATGTTGCGATCCATCAGGCTTTCAACACGCTCCTGCTGGAATACCGTGCCACGTATCGACGGGTCACCCTTGATCTGGCGCCAGTCAACAGATTCCTCGTAATGCTTGGTAGTCGCTGGCAAATCACGCAAGTCAAAGTCAGCACCAATAAACCCGAGTATGTCATCACCACGACGCACTACCTGCAAAGCAGTCAGTGACGGGCGATTAACACGCAGACTCAGATAGGCATCTGACAGCAGAAACCCCCAGGGTGGCACAACTTCACGCATATAGGGACGCACAGAACGGTCTCGGCCAAAATGCTCCGGCAGCAGACCACCGATACTGATGTTATCGCTGATCTGGATACCATCGGGGTCAACTGCATAGAGAAACAGGCAGTGCGGCACAGAACGAAAACCGTCATTCAGGACGATATCCAGTTGCTCGCGTGACCCCCAGACATCTGCACACTGCCGGGCAAGCTCCGCCAGCGGCGCAGACAGTATAGCGGCCAGTGCTACGCGCTGGTCATGAATCGCATTTTTCAGAATTTCGTTCATACCCGGCAGTATATACAGTTACCGTGTCTCGAAGTCATGTCACTGTGTGAGGCATTTACTAGATGCTGCTGTCGTTTTTGTAACAACAGGCGCCGCATCAAGCACTGCACCTGCTGCAAGCTGCGATTACCAGGCTAATGCGTAATCAACGGATCAAGTGTTTTTGCCTGCTCCACCCAGCCTTTAACAACCTTCTCTGAAGGTACCGTGCGAGTCAGATTTTTCGTTTCATTGACCTCAGCCATTTTCACAGCCAGATTTTCAGCATTGCGGTTACGCAGTTCCTTGACGGTATCCACGCCAGCTGCCTCCAGCAGCTCCGAGTATTCGGAACCCACCCCGGAAATCCGCATCAGGTCCGCCATGTTGGCCCATTTAAGCAACTGCCCTGCACTGACACCGGTTTTTTCAGCGGTCGATTTGCGGCCCCTGGCATCGCAGCATAATTTCAGCAAATCATCCGTCGTCTTGACATCAGCGGCGGACAGCTTTTCTGCATAGGCCGGCCCTATCCCTTCAATTTCTTCAATTTTGTAACTCATCAATCTTCTCCTCTATGGATATACGGGCACCTGGAACCGGCAACTACCACGAAACAGGCACTTCGGCATTAGACAACGCAGTGAGCCGTTTTTCAAGATCGTAAAGGTATCCGGTTACATGCCATGTTCAACGTCGAATAGCTGCACGCTTTTCAGTATCTGATCCAGCATATCGACGTTTCCCCCGACTAAATGGACTCGCCGATCATGCTGCCCGACAACTATTACCGGCTCATGACAGTTTTAACAGGTTTTTGTTAACGCCTGAAGCGGGAAGTGCCAGGCTACACCGGATCATATGACCCGACGACAGAAGATATACGGACGCTATCAGGCCGTCAGGCTGGCAAACAGGGTTGGCAGTTTTTCCGGCAGGCGGTTGACGTTGTCGATAATCGTATAGTTATTCGCGCCAAAGATGCGCTTCACATAATCATCGGCATTTGCATCGAGCGTCAGGCAGTAACTGAGTAAGCCCTTGCTGTACAACTCTTCGACAGCCTTTTTGGTGTCATGCCGCACCAATGCGCGCCGCCGTCGTCAACGGACCGTCCTGCCACCTGGTGCCATCCTTGTCGAGCAGAAAGCAGCCGACCAGGTCAGACGCCGTCATGTCTTCGTTACAGGCGACCGTGATCACCGTGATCAGTGGTTTGCCCGGTTTCCAGGCCATGTGCTCCACAAAGCGCGACTTGCCGCAACCGGTCGGGCCCTTGATCATCATCGGCATGCGCACCTCCTATGCAGAAGAGTAGAGCTCCAGTTCATTGCCGACAGGCTCGTAGTACGGTTCGGTATTGATCTTGTACTGATCGATATCCACTAATTCAGACATATCCCACCTTTTTCCTGTCCATGTTACTTGTCGTCAATGGTTTCATCTTCGCCAGACCAGCCGGCCACCTTTGCCCTGGCAACGGCCTCTTCGTATATGCGCTGATGACGCTCGCGCAAGGGCTCCGGTAGCTGACTTACCATGCAGCCATATTTATCCCATTCGGTATTGACCTTATCCAGCAGGACATCCATCTGGCCATGGTCCCATCCCTCACAGGTTTCCGTCTCCGGAAGCAACTCAAACACCCATGCATCACGAATGATCTTGCCAATGTTGGTCATGGCACCATTGAGGTCATTATTTATTCCTACGTATGTACTGGGTCTTCTCATAAGAGCTCCGTAAATAAAAAGCCCCCGACCGAACGGATGCCGGGCAGGGGCTTTGTGATAGTTCTAACAGCCAGCCTTAGACAGACGTGCCACGGTAAACCACCATGGCGACACCGGCAGACTGTGCAAAGTTATCAAAGCCCAGCAGGCGAACATGGTTGTCCGGGCGCGCCTTGTGGCAGGCTTCGAGCTCGGCCAGAATGGTGTCGACATTGGTCTCGCCAAACATGGGCAGTTTCCACATGTACCAGTAATTACTGCGTGTATTGTCAGGTTCAGTGTGTTCAATACCCGGGTTCCAGCCCTTGTCTACAATGTACTGGATCTGGGCGCGGGCAGATTCTTTACTCAGGGGCGGCAGGTAGGAAAAAGTTTCAAACTTGCGGCTCTGGGCAGGATCACTCAGGCTCGAGTTGTAATCTTGTACGTCACTCATTTTATATTCTCCAATGATTCATCGAATTTTATAACCAGGCGAGACCCGTGAGTCCCGCCTGATACGTATCCAGCGGCAACGCCTTACTTGTGGGCGACGTCGATCTTGTCAACGGTATCAAATTCGAACTTGATTTCTTTCCAGGTATCCATGGCAGCAG
The DNA here is from genome assembly GCA_905480305.1 of uncultured Gammaproteobacteria bacterium. Lineage (GTDB taxonomy): Bacteria > Pseudomonadota > Gammaproteobacteria > UBA9214 > UBA9214 > UBA9214. The sequence continues at coordinate 3,340 of CAJQPV010000324.1, forward strand.
CCAGTTCAGGACTGTGCCTGGCAGCGGCAGTAAGAATATCCTTACCTTCCTTCTCCAGCTCACGACCCTGGTTAGGTGCCTCGACACAGGCCTCAACGGCAACACGGTTGGCTGCTGCACCGGCTGCGTTACCCCAGGGGTGACCCAGGGTGCCACCGCCGAACTGCAGGCAGGAATCATCACCGAAGATGCAGACCAGCGCAGGCATGTGCCATACGCGGATACCACCGGAAGCAACCGGGATAACCCCGGCATGGAGCCCCAGTCCTGATCGAAAAAGATACCGCGGCTACGGTCTTCCTTGATGCAGGAGTCACGCATGATGTCGATCCAGCCCAGCGTGGCATCACGATCGCCTTCCAGCTTGCCGACCACGGTACCGGAGTGCAGGTGATCACCACCGGACAGACGCAGAACCTTGGTCAGTACGCGGAAGTGAATACCGTGGTGCGGGTTGCGATCGAGCACGGCGTGCATGGCGCGGTGAATGTGCAACAGCATGCCGTTATTCTGACACCATTGTGCCAGCCGCGTGTTGGCAGACAGACCACCGGTCAGGTAATCGTGCATGATGATCGGCGCACCGATTTCCTTGGCGTATTAAGCACAACGCATCATTTCGTCAGCGGTCGGTGCAGTAACGTTCAGGTAGTGACCCTTGCGCTCGCCGGTCTCGGCCTTGTGAATGGCTTCCATGACGAAGTCAAAACGATGTCTCCAGCGCATGAACGGCTGGGAGTTGACGTTCTCGTCGTCCTTGGTGAAGTCGAGACCACCACGCAGACCTTCGTAACAGGCGCGGCCGTAGTTCTTCGCAGACAGACCCAGCTTCGGCTTGATGGTGCAACCCAGCAGTGGACGACCGTACTTGTTGAGAATATCACGCTCGACCTGGATACCCTGGGGTGGTCCATTACAGGTCATAACATAGGCGATCGGGAAGCGAATATCTTGCAGGCGCAGGGCGCGCAACGCCTTGAAACCGAACACGTTACCAAGCAGAGAGGTGAGCACGTTAACAACAGAACCTTCCTCGAACAGATCAATCGGATAGGCAACAAAGGCGTAGAAGCAGGTGTCATCACCCGGTACGTCTTCGATCGCATAGGCACGACCCTTGTAGTAATCCAGGTCGGTGCAGGTACCGGTTGAAGACCCGGCGGCTACCGCGGCGGCAACCTCTTCACGTGGTACAGCTTCCCGAGGGGTAATCTTGAAACACGCCAGAAGATCGGTATCTTTTGGTGTGTAGTCCGGCATCCAGTACGTTTCGCGGTATTCTTTTACACCCGCATCATATTTCCTGGCCATTTCATTTTCTCCTGATCGGACCTGCTTGTGCCCGGAATCAGTGGCGCCGGTCATACTAGTGCAAGGCCGCTACTGATTCGATGAAACTATTGTTACAGCACTGGACCATAAAGAAAATTAAATATTAATGATAATTAACATAAGCTATACCTTATGCATAAACCTACTGTCTTACTTGTTTTTTTTCTCATCTTCGCCATCAACGGGCATTTCATAGGCTGCCATACTCGGCCGCTCCACATTCTCGTGTGATACAGATTCACGGTCACCCCGACGCTCCAGATGCTTATCCAGCGCATCGCCCTTCAGCGCAATGGTCTCCTCGCCGTACATGATCTGACGGATCATACGGTCGCCGAAATGCAGCAGCGCCATATCATCGGCAAGCATCTCATCCATGGTTGCCTGGTCAATATCATAGGTGGTGGCAAAACCGGCGCTCTTGACGAATTCACGAAAACGATCCATGTCATAACAGGCCATGAAGAAAAACTTCAGGCTGGTTTTTGACATGTTGCCGATTGCCGGACCGGCAGACTTCACCTTCAGGATCAGCTGGCGCCAGGCGCGGCCATGTTCATCATACTCTTCCAGCCCCTGCTCCTCGCGATATTCATCAATGGTGAGCTTGCGGTCTTCAAAATGACCGTGGCAGTGGTCTTCCTGCACCAGTGCGTAGGAGGCACGGTCAAAGTTCTCGTCCTGGCGGCGTGTCGACAGCAGGCCAACTGGATAATAGCGGCAGGCAGTCGGACGATCCTCGTAGACGCTGCAGCCTTCCTCAGTGACAAACTGGCATTCGTTTGTGCCTTCCTTGGGCTTGTACTTGACGCCACCGACACTGCCCCTGCCGAACTCGAAGGGTTCGGTGTACTGCCTGAGAAACTCGGTTGATGTAATACCGAGACGCTTTTTCAGGCGCAGGATGTCATATGGCGTCAGCATGATATCGATGTTCTTGCAGCAAGCGTTGAAACAGTCGATGTCCTTGTGACAGCGGAACTGGATAACCGCATCGCCTGCAAGCTGATTGGGTAAAACCGGGGTATCCGGTATCGGGGAATCGTCGATCAGTTTTTTATCGTCAGACATCAGGATCACCTCAAAACAGACTGTAGGAGCGCTTCGCAAGCGCGATTTGTTTGTAAAAATACGATCGCGCTTGCGAAGCGCTCCTACAGGTTAATCTTAACACCTTCAAAAAAAAAGTCCGGGTACCACAAGGCACCCGGACTCTTTGATCACACAACTGCTCGGCTGTTACTTGAACAGCTTGGACTTGTCGACCAGATCAACATGGGCGCGCTTGAAGCAGGTCCACTTCTGGGTCTCCTTGTCGTACACAGAGTTCACAAAGCACTTCCAGTTTTCCTCATCGACAAAGTTCTTGTCCATGCGGTAGTAGAAACCCGGATAACGTGATTCCTGACGGAACTCGATGTGCTTCAGATGGGCTTCAGCTGTGATGATGCGGTGGTAGTTCTCCCAGGCACGCAGCAGTTCATGCAGGTCCTTGGCACGCATCTTCTGGGCATCTTCCTTGAGCATGTCGATCTTCTCACCGGCAACTTCCATCATGTGGGCGTTGGTGGTGTAGTAGGTCGCAACACCGGCCACATATTCGTCCATGATCTTCTGCAGACGGAACTGCAGCATCTTCGGCGTAATGTAGTGCGGGTTGATATCGATGGCTGTACTGTAGTCCTTGTGCTCCATGTAGTTCCGGACCGGCTGATAGATTTCAGCCACCAGGTCTTCTACAGAAGTATCCAGCTCGGGCTTCAGATCCTTGTGGTCAAGGCAGTACTTGACCATTGCCTTGGCAGCCATACGACCTTCAGCGTGTGAACCGGAAGAGAACTTGTGACCGGAAGCGCCAACGCCGTCGCCAGCTGTCCACAGACCGGTAACAGTGGTCATGGCACGGTAACCCCAGTTCCAGCCCTTCGGCAGGTGCTCGGGAATACCTTCGCTGTAAGCTTCATCAGTTGGTGCACCCACATCAGTCGGGCCGGATACCCAGATGCCGCAGCAACCGGAGTGTGAGCCCAGCAGGTAGGGTTCGGTCGGCATCAGCTCGGAATTCTTCTTCTCCGGCTCGATGTTCTCACCCACCCAGATACCACACTGGCCAATACACATATCAAGGAAGTCTTCCCAGGCTTCCGCCTCGAGATGCTTTACTTCGCGCGGAGTCAGTGTTTCACGCAGCGCTGCAAGGGCAGAAACGGTATCCATCCAGATAGGACCACGCCCCTCCTTCATCTCTTTAAGCATCAGGTGGTTACGCAGGCAGGAAGCCGGAACGGCAGCCTGACCATAAGGAGGATAGTCGTCCAGCATCTCCTTGTTGCGGTCCATGTAGACTTCGCCAGTGGCGTTGGTTGCCTTCGACTTGAACAGCAGGAACCATGCGCCAACCGGACCGTAACCATCTTTAAAACGGGTCGGTACGAAGCGATTTTCCATCAGGGTCATTTCTGCACCGGCTTCAGCAGCCATTGCATAGGTAGAACCGGCATTCCAGACCGGGTACCAGGCACGACCTGTACCTTCACCAACAGAACGCGGACGGAAGATGTTCACACAACCGCCGGCTGCCAGCAGGATAGCCTTGGCCTTGTAAACGAAAACCTTGTCTTCGCGAGTAGAGAAACCTACTGCACCGGCAACACGGTTAGAATCGTTCTTGTCATTGACCAGCTTGACAATGAAAATACGCTCCTGGATGTTGTCTGTACCCAGCGCCTTCTTGGCCGCTTCGGCAACAATCCACTTGTATGATTCACCGTTAATCATGATCTGCCACTTGCCTGAACGAACCGGCTTGCCGCCGTCTTTCAGGGGTGTCATACCCTTGGAACCGTCAAAACGCTCACCGTTCTCGTCGGTCTTCCAGATCGGCAGACCCCATTCCTCGAACAGGTGAACGGATTCGTCCACGTGGCGTCCCACATCGTAAGCCAGATCGTCACGGGTGATACCCATCAGGTCGTTGGAGACCATGCGAGTGTAATCAGCCGGATCCTGATCGGGACCGATGTAAGTGTTAATAGCAGACAGACCCATGGCCACAGCACCTGAACGGTCCATAGCGGCCTTGTCTACCAGCCTGATTTTAAGATCGGTACCTTCTGCCCAGCGCATCACTTCATATGCAGCGCCGCAACAGGCCATACCCCCGCCGATCAGAAGAATATCAACTTCTTCCTCGACGACTTCCGGGTTTCCAAATTCACCTGCCATTGTAATATCCTCTTTAGCTTGAATTTATTTGTAACTGTCGAATCAGACCTTGATCAGCTCGCTTGGGTCGCCTGTACGGTAACCGTTTTCCTGATTAAAGAAGCCAGGCTCTTCGATCTTGGCCAAATCAGCTTCCGGCTTGCCACCGTATGGATCGATAGAACCTTCCGGGGTGGTGCGAATCGGGAACTTGAAGCGCTTCAGGGTGCCATTACGGAACTTGATGGTCCACATAATGGAGTCAGAACCACGCAGTGGCTGTACTGATCCACCAAGAGGAACGATATCCGCATAATGCCGGGCTTCAATAGCCTGCTGCGGACAGATTTTAACGCAGGAATAACATTCCCAACACTGCTCGGGCTCCTGGTTATAGGCTTTCATGGCATGGCCGGTTTCAGAACCGTCCTTGTCAAGTTTCATCAGGTCGTGCGGGCAGATATACATGCAAGCAGTCTTGTCCTGACCCTTACAACCATCGCACTTTTCTGTACGTACAAATGTTGGCATGTTATTTCTCCATCTATTTTAATAATTACTGCAGTTAACACTCCACCATCCCCTCGCGGAAACAGTGGTCTCTAGAGTCGTTTACTTCGCGGAATGTCCGCTCATCTTGATTTCGACCTTGTCCTCATCATTGATGCTGCCGTAGTACTCGCGCAGGATGGTGAGCACTTCCGGACGAGAAAACTTGTCGGAAACATCTTCGCCTTCAGACAGCGCCTTGCGCAGCTTGGTACCGGACAGCAGGATACGATCATCGCCTTCATGCGGACAGGTCTTCATGGAAGCCATGCCGTCACACTTGTTGCACCAGAAGGTCCAGTCGATCTTCAGTGGCAATGTTTCCAGTGAACCGGCGGGGATTTCGTCGAAAATGGTGTGTGCGTCAAACGGGCCGTAGTAATCACCGACACCGGCGTGGTCACGACCAACGATCTGGTGGGAGCAACCGTAGTTCTGACGGAACACAGCGTGCAGCAGCGCTTCACGCGGACCGGCATAACGCATGTCCAGCGGGTAACCGGCCTGGATCACGGTGTTGTCGGCAAAGTACTTGTCAATCAGTGTACCAATGGCGTTACTACGCACGTCTGCCGGAATATCGCCGGGCTTGAGCTTGCCGAGCAGCGAGTGAATCAGTACGCCGTCGAGGGTCTCAATGGCAATCTTGGCCAGGTACTCATGCGAGCGATGCATCGGATTACGGGTCTGGAAACAGGCAATCTCGTTCCAGCCACGCTTTTCAAATTCTGCGCGGGTCTGCGCGGGGGTCATGAACTGGTCGCCATAGGCTTCCGGGAAGCCACCCTGTGAAAGTACCTTGATCGGGCCGGCGAGGTTTACTTCGCCCTGCTCCATGACCATTTTCACACCCGGGTGCTCTGCGTCGGTGGTCTTGTAGACCATCATGCACTCGTGCGCCTTATCAATAGTGTACTTCTCGGTCACCGTCATGGTGGCGAGAATGTCACCCGTCTCGGAGTCAGCCAGAGCAATTTCATCACCGTCGGTGATCGTCTTGGCAGTGTTTTCGTCGGTAGACAGCGTGATCGGGATAGGCCAGAAGAGACCGCTGGCCATCTTCATGCCGTCACAGACGCCTGCCCAGTCGGCATGGGTCATGAAACCATCCAGCGGTGTAAAACCGCCAATACCCATCATAATGATGTCGCCGGACTCACGTGATGAAACGCTGATTTTGGTTAAACCTTGTGCACGCGCCTGTTCCGCTGCCAGCGCATCACCTTCGAGCAACAACGACTTCAATTCACCGCCGCCGTGTGGTTTGACTAATGTAGACATGAGACTCCTTGGCAATATCGCGTATTAAATTCTGTAGTACTCTACCGTGCGTAGCAGCCAGACATTTCAGCAGGTACGAACACCCGGCTATGCGGGGATGACATACTCTAAACCCCTTTGGTCTCGATTTTCAAACCAGTAATATCTTGTCGCTAATAAACCCAGCTTATAGTGATAAGCAACTGATAATTATTCGCATTTTCGAACTGGCAAGCATTTGTATTAGCTGATTTATTGATAATCTTCCTCGCCTGTATCAACGGGCTGTTTGCAGCAGTCGCCAGATCACCGCATCAGCCGCCGGCAATCATTTTCAGCCCGATAATGACCAGCAACAGGGTAAAAACGTGCTGCAGGGTTTGCTGTGGCAGGTGGTGAGCGAGTCGCGCACCAAGCGGGGCCAGGGCCACACTGGCCAGCACCACAGCAGCCACCGCCGGCCAGTAGACAAAACCACTATTGATCCCCGGCTGACCGGCACTCGTCAATCCATTGACGATGAAACCGGCGGTTCCCGCCACTGCAATCGGCAGACCCAGCGCCGCGGATGTACCTACCGCCACGCGAATATTTTGCCCGCACCACAACAGCAACGGCACCGACATCGAACCGCCACCAATACCCAATACCGAGGACACCAGGCCAATAGCGGCTCCGCTGCCACCCAGCACCACGCCTCCCGGCAGGGTGCGATTTGATCCCGGCTTGACTCCGACGATAAATTTAAGCGCAATCAACAACATAAAGACACCGAAAAAGCGGCTCAGATGCGCACTGTTCATTTGTGCGGCCAACCAGGCGCCCAGCAGCGCGCCGGGTATAACGCCGGCCGTCATACGGCAGGCAACTGGCCACAGCACCCCGCCAAGCCGTTGATGCGTCAACATGGATGACAATGATGTCGGAATAATCACCGCCAGCGAAGTACCAACGGCGTAGTGCATCACTGATTCACTGGCAAAACCCTGTTGCGCAAACAACCATGCCAGCATCGGTACGATGATGATGCCACCACCCACCCCCAGCAAACCTGCCAGCAATCCGGCCGCGGCGCCGGTGAGTAAATAGGCCAGTAATTCCATGCGACAGGATTGTAGTGCAGTTCCGGCCAGATCGCCGGACAAGCGCCGGCCTGTCGGGTTACGCTGCGCTAACCCGAACTACAGCCGTAATAACCAGGGTAGGTCGGATTAGGCCAAAGGCCGTAATCCGACACCAGCCTTATTCCCGGCCTACCGACTCCGGGAACCTTACCCCTGAGACACCCCAATCGCTGTCGAGCAAACCACGCCGCACATAGTGTCCAAAACTCGACCATTGCCAGTCACCCGGGCACCCTACATACCCGTGACGAACCGGGTTGTAGTGAATGTAATCCACATGGGCACAAAAATCCCTTTCACTGGTGATCACATGCTCCCAATAGCGATGCTGCCACAGGGGCTGCATGAGTCCCCCGCTAGCTGTAGGCCGGATCATCCGCAAGGCGTTGGAATCCGACACCCCCTTTGTCACATACGTCTTGATCAATCGCCAACGCGTCATGTAATCGGCATCACCCTGCGGCAGAGTCCATATACCATGCAAGTGATCAGGTAGAACTACCATGGCCTCAATGATAAACGGATGTTTCTTTATTACCCGACGTAAAGCATCGCGCAACAGCTCAACGGCCACATCACTGTTAAACACCTTGCGCCGCTGACGTGTTACCACGGTAAAGAAATAGCAGCCACCCGGAACCCTGGCGCGACGGTCTCGCATGACCTCCTCCCTGAAGCACGATAAAGAACAACATACGGATTGTAATAAAACTCTGCCAGCCGCGTTGTCCGATCATTCGGCGGGACGTCGGATTACGGCACTGCGCGCCTAATCCGACCTACAATGGAGGCGTACGGGAAGATTTGCAGGTCAGGTTAGCGCAGCGTAATCCGATAACTGCCGGGCTAACGAATCCAGATAGTCTTGGCATTGACGAATTCGTGAATACCCTGTTTTGACAACTCCCGGCCGTAACCGGAGTGCTTGATACCGCCAAAAGGCAGGCGTGGATCGCTCTTCACCATACCGTTTACAAAGGCACAGCCGCATTGCAGCTGCCGCGCAATGCGCTCGCCGCGCGCCGTGTCTTGCGTCCAGACACTGCCACCCAGGCCAAAGTCGGTGTCATTGGCAACCCGTAGCGCCTCATCTTCATCAGCAACCCGGATAATACTGGCGACCGGCCCGAACAGTTCTTCCGAGTAGGCACAGACACCCGCTTTGACATGATCAAGTATCGAGGCCTGGTAGTAAGCACCGCTTCCGCCCTCGTGATTACAGCCGGTAACGGCCACGGCTCCCTGCGAAAGACTTTCCACGACCTGCTGATGCAATTCGTCGCGCAGGTCAAAGCGGGCCATCGGTCCCAGCTGCGTGGCATCGTCCAGCGGGTCGCCACTGCGCAGCGCCTCCACCGCCACCTTGAAACGTGCGATAAAGGCCTCGGCAACTGCCTCCACCACGATAAAACGCTTGGCCGCAATACAGCTCTGACCGGTATTCATGAATCGTGACAGCAGCGCCTGCGCTACTGTCCAGTCCAGGTCAGCATCCTCCAGCACAATAAAAGGGTCAGAACCGCCCAACTCGAGTAATGACTTCTTGATCTGGGCACCCGCAGTCGCAGCGACCTGACGACCCGCCGGCTCGCTGCCCGTCAGGGTCACGGCCTGCACCCGCGGATCCTGGATGACAGCTTCCACTTGAGATGACGGAATCATCAGGGTGCGAAACACGCCGGCCGGGAAACCGGCCTCGACAAACACGGACTCCACCGCCTGCGCGCACTGCGGCACGTTGGAGGCATGCTTCAGCAGCCCGGTATTCCCGGCAATCAGCGCCGGTGCCGCAAAACGAAACACCTGCCAGAACGGGAAATTCCACGGCATCACCGCCAGCACCGTCCCCAGCGGCTGATAAGTCACCAGGCTGCGGCCGGCATCCGAGCCGACCTCCTCATCCGCCAGAAACGCCGGTCCCGCGGCAGCGTAATACTCGCAACCGAGGGCACATTTTTCGATTTCAGCACGCGCCTCGCTGATCGGCTTGCCCATTTCCAGCGTCATCATGCGGGCCAACTCCTCTGCACGCGCCCGCAATACCTTCGCGGCCTGCCGCATTAACCGGCAACGCTCCTCGACAGCCTGCTCGCGCCAGTATGGTGCTGCCTGTGCCGCCTGCTGCAAGGCAGATTCAAGTTCGCCCGCCGTAAATGCGGCAACTGCGGTCATCAATTCGCCATTGGCCGGGTTAACAGATTTAAAGTCCATGTAAAATTCCTTCCAGTCAGGTTTTCTGTAACTATAGCGGACTATGCTACCAACCATCAGACTGTTCATCTGCTGCACTTGCCTGCTCGCCACTGTTGCAGGCGCTGCCAGCTTCAGCAGCAGCGACCCCTATCGGAAGCAACGCGCCCTGTTCATGAAGGCCGACAAGGCACTCGAGGAAAACCGGCTCGGTGATTACCGGCAACTGCAAGCGCAACTGACTGACTACCCGCTTTACCCGTACCTGCAATACCGGGAATTGCGGCGCCGACTGTCGCAGGCAAAACATGAGGAAATAGCCGGCTTTATTGCAGACAACGAAGACAATCCGCTGGGCCGGCGCATGCGCCAGGCATGGCTGTATACACTGGTAAAACAACGTGACTGGCCGCAGTTCCTGAAAACCTGGGGCGGCAATCAACCGGTCAAACTGCAATGCTACAAGTTACAGGCACAGATCAAGACCGGGCAAACAGAAGGCCTGGTTGAGCATGGCCTGAAGCTGTGGCTGGTCGGCAAATCACAGGAAAAGGCCTGCGATCCGGTATTTGAATACCTTCAACTCCACCACCGCATCACCCGTGACCTGATACTGCAGCGTATCCGTCTCGCCATGTACAGCGGCAACACCGGACTGGCCGGCTGGCTGGCAAAGCGCCTGCCCGAGAAGGATGCTGCCTGGGTTGACCTGTGGCGCGAGGCGCGGGTGCAGCCGGCAAAGACACTGAAATCTCCCGCATTGAACAAAGATACCCCGGCTTCACGCGAGATCATCCTCTATAGCATCCGCCGTATTGCCCGCAGCGATGCGGACCAGGCCTACAAAAAATGGGCGCAGCTGAAACCGCGCTATCGTTTCAGCGACGAGGAAATCGGACAGCTGGAAAAAAAGATGGCCATGTCAGCCAACTGGCAAAAGAATCCGCGTGCGCATGAATGGCTGGTTGCAGTACCGGATGCGGCCGCTGACAGCAGCGTACGCGAATGGCGGGTACGCACAGCCATTGCAAACAAGGACTGGGAGTCCGTGTACACGCATGCCACGGCACTGCTTGACGACACTGACAACAAGAATGAATGGCAATACTGGCAAGCCGTGGCGATGAAAAAAACCGCGCAACCGGTACCCTCTGAAAATATCTTTTCACTGCTTGCCAGCCAGCGTGACTACCACGGTTTTCTGGCTGCAGACATCCTGAAACAGCCCTACCAAATGGGCAACAAACCCCTGCAGCGAGAAACTGCTGCACTTGACAGCATGGAGAGACAACCCGGCATCGTACGGGCACACGAATTATTCCGTGCCGAAAAGTTTCTCGATGCACGCCGCGAGTGGGCTAATGCCACCCGGAATTTTTCCAAAGAAGAACTGAAACAGGCGGCAATACTGGCAGACCAGTGGGGCTGGCATGACCGCGCCATACTGACGGTCGCCAGCACGAAAGACTACAGCGATCTGAAACTGCGTTTTCCGGTGGACTACGAAAACAACATCAACAGTGCCGCACTCGACCGGCAATTGCACCCTACACATGTGTACGCTGTGATTCGACAGGAAAGCGCCTTCAACAAGGATGCCCTGTCACCGGCCGGGGCCATGGGCCTGATGCAGTTAATGCCCAAAACCGGGCGAGCCACGGCGAAAAAATATAACATCCCGCTGGGTAACACGCGCCTGCTGTACCGGTCTGACAAGAACATCGCTATCGGCTCTGCCTACCTGCAGCAAGTCATGGAAAAATACGATGACAATATTATTCTTGCTTCAGCGGCCTATAATGCCGGGCCGCACCGGGTGGATCGCTGGCTGCCGGAGCATGAAACACAGCCAGCTGACAGCTGGATTGCACTGATCCCCTACCGGGAGACACGAAAATATGTACAGCGGATACTGTCCTATATTGCCATCTATGACTGGCGTCTGGATCAGCCGGTAACGCCCCTGCACAAGCATATGCAGGCGGTATTGCCGACAGGATCCTATACAGGAACGAAGTAACACTTAACCAATAGATACAGGTCAAGCACATGCATCAGGAAACAGTCTGCATTACCGGCGGCACCGGTTTCGTCGGACAACATCTTTCAAACCGGCTGACAAAACAGGGTTACAAGGTTCGCATCCTGACACGACGGCGCGAGCGTTACCGCAACCTGCTGGTCAACCCGGGCATCTCGCTGATTGAGACTGACGTACACAATATTGATGAGCTGCGCCGTCAGTTTCAGGGTGTCGATGTCATCATCAACCTGGTGGGTATCCTTAATGAAACCGGCAAAAAAGGCGCTGGCTTCAGGCGCGTGCATGTAGAGTTACCCGAGAAAATTGTGTTTGCCGCCGAGGCCTGCGGCGTCACGCGACTGCTGCAGATGAGCGCGTTAAATGCAGATGCACAGGAACTGCATAGCCTGTACCTGAAAACCCGCGGTGCAGGCGAGGACCTTGTACATGCGGCGGCTGACAAGGGCATGGTCGTCACCAGCTTTCGTCCCTCGGTGATCTTCGGTCCCGGAGACAGCTTTTTTAACCGCTTCGCCGGGTTGCTGAAAATGACCGGTCCGGCCTTTCCGCTCGCCTGCCCGCAGAGCCGTTTTGCACCCGTGTGTGTCACTGACGTGGTCGAGGCCATCTGCCG
>CAJQPV010000325.1 GCA_905480305.1 uncultured Gammaproteobacteria bacterium
TTTTCATTCCTGGCCCAGTACGAATTTGATGATGGTTTGATCAGTGCCCGTGGCGCTAACCAGACGGATGGCAAGGGTGATGGTGCGGATACCTGGATGCTGGGTGCGTCCGGTAAAATGGGTAACGCCATGGCGTATTTCGGATACGGACAGGCCGAAGAGGGTGGTAGCGGCAGTATGGCCTCCGAGTATAAAGTGTGGCAGCTGATGGCTTCTTATAATTTTAGCAAGCGTACCCAGGTCTATACCGGGTTTAGTGAAATCGATTGTGATCGTGCTGACAACAATGTGTGTTCCGGTGTCAAATCCAATGGTGGCGAGGACGACAAGTTTTCAGTCGGTATGAAGCACAAGTTCTAGTCGTATGTGGCACGTAATAACTATTAACGGGGCCCGCGGGCCCCGTTTTTTTGCGGTCGTTTTTTCAAGCATGCAAGCTGACTGCCAGAACAGGGTTTATCTTTCTATGCGCCATTTGATTTTATATATTGTGTTGTTGTTACTGGCCTCGTGTGCCAGCTATCCACATGAGCCGGCCGGTGTTATTCACGAAGATGCGCACCGTGGCGGGACCGTGGTTGCCTTCAGCCAGTCTGGCGATTTGCTGGCTTCAGGCGGCTGGTCGGGAAACGTGCAGTTGTGGCAATTACCGGATGGCTCCTCGTTCAGGTATTGGCGGGGGCATAGTGATTCTGTCAATGGTATCGCCTTCCTGGCCGCTGACCGGCAGGTTGTCACTGCCGGCTATGATGGTGTGCTGCAGCGGCGCGGGATCGATGGTGAGCTGCAGCAAGAGCTGACCGGGCTTGTGCCGATTATGCACATGGAGGCTGATGATGCGATGGACCGGCTGCTAACCGGGCATCGTGACGGTTCGGTGCGTTTATGGAAGGCCTCGGATTTTACCCTGTTGTCTGAGCAGCAATTGCACAGTGATGCAGTAAAGGCGGTTGCTATTGACTCACGGCGGGCACGTTATGCCTCCAGTAGTGAAGACAGCAGTGTTGCTGTCTGGGTCGATGGCGGTGAAGTGCGCTACCTGGAAGAACCGGGTACCGATGCCTGGACGCTAGCCTTTTCGCCGGATGGTAACTGGTTGTCGGGCGGCACGTGGTTCCGCCTGTATCGCTGGAATCTTGATGATGGTTCACTGGCTGTTCTGCCAACCGAGCATTACGGGCTGATCAGGGCTGTTCAGTACACTGGTGAAGGTGCAGCGCTGGCATCAATCAGTCGGCAGACTGACAGCTCCGTGTATTTTCTGGACCCAATCAGCGGTGACGTGCTGCGCCGCTTTCAGCGGCATGATCTGTGTGGTGCTGATGTGTCTGTTTCGCCGGATGGCCGTTACCTGGCAACGACCAGTGATGATGCCAGTGTGCGTATCTGGGTGTTGGGTGAATGATTTGTGGTTGTCTTGCCTTCTGCTGCAGGAGCGGCGTCCCCGCCGCGATGAATCTTGATCGCGCCGGGGGCGGCGCTCCTGCAGGTTTTGATTCAAGCTGAAAATAACTAGGTCAGTTTCTTCACGCCGTCTGCAGTGCCCAGCAACAGTACATCGGCAGGGCGTTTCGCGAACAGGCCGACGGTAACCACGCCGGGTATATCATTCAGCTCCTGTTCCAGCTTGACCGGCTCCATGATTTCCATGTTATGAATATCAAGAATGATGTTACCGTTATCGGTGGTAAAACCGTCGCGATATACCGGTTGACCGCCACGCTTGACCAGTTCGCGCGCAACCATGCTGCGTGCCATCGGGATGACCTCGATGGGCAGGGGGAATTTGCCCAGCACATCGACCAGCTTGCTGCCATCGGCAATACAGACAAATTTCCGGCTGCAGGCAGCAACAATCTTTTCACGGGTGAGTGCGCCACCGCCACCCTTGATCAGGTGCAAATACTTGTTGGATTCATCTGCGCCATCAACGTAAACGGAGAGTTCGCTCACCGAGTTCAGCTCCAGTACCGGTATGCCATGTGCGGCAAGACGTTCTGCGCTTGCATTTGAACTGGCGACAGTACCATCAATCTTGTGCTTGATGCCGGCGAGGCAATCAATGAAGTGATTCGCCGTTGAGCCGGTGCCGATACCGATAACCGTGCCGGGTTCCACGTATTCCAGCGCCGCCTCTGCGACCATTCTTTTTAATTCATCCTGTGTCATGCGGGTGCTCCATGATATTTTCTGATGTTGATAATACCCGTGCTGTTGGCGGATGTCATGATCATGACTCGCTCCGCTATCCACATCTGGGCAAGGCGTAATTGACCTGTTACTGTATCCGGCATGCTGAAGCGATATATAAAGATGATCATGAACAGCCGCGTTTATGACGTGGCTCAAAAAACGCCGCTTGAGGAGGCCGGCCGTCTGTCGGTGCGGCTTGAGAACCGGGTCTGGATGAAGCGCGAGGATTTGCAGTCGGTATATTCATTCAAACTGCGTGGTGCCTATAACCGCATGTCGAGTCTCTCCGCGGAGCAGCGCACGCAGGGTGTGGTCGCTGCCTCCGCCGGTAATCATGCCCAGGGTGTGGCGCTGGCTGCCCAAAAGCTGGGTGTGAAGGCGCTGATCGTCATGCCGCGCACGACACCTTCTATCAAGGTGGCAGCGGTGCGTGATTATGGTGTGCGTATCAAGCTGTCGGGTGATGCCTATGATGAGGCTTATACCTGGGCAGCCAAATATGCCGAAGAAAAGGCTATGACTTTTATACACCCCTATGATGATCCGCTGGTGATTGCCGGACAGGGGACCGTGGGGCTGGAAATCTTGCAGCAGCATGAGGATGACATTGAAGCGATCTTCGTGCCGGTGGGTGGCGGTGGGTTAATTGCCGGCATAGCGGCTGCGGTGAAGTCGCTGCGTCCGGAAATAAAGGTGATTGGTGTGGAGCCCGATGAAGCGTCCTGCATGTATGAGGCGCTGAAGCGTGGTCGTCGGGTTACGCTCAAGCAGGTTGGTATTTTTGCAGACGGTGTTGCTGTCCGGCAGGCCGGCAAGGAGCCGTACAGGATCGCACGGCAACATGTTGACGATATGGTGCTGGTCAGTACCGATGAAATCTGTGCTGCGATGAAGGATATCTTTGACGAATGCCGTGCGGTGGTGGAGCCTGCGGGTGCGCTCGCGATAGCGGGCATTAAGAAATACGTGGAACAAACCGGTATCAAAGGCAAAAGCCTGGTTGCCATAAACAGCGGAGCAAATATTAACTTCGATCGACTGCGGCATGTATCCGAGCGTGCGGAGATCGGCGAGCGGCGTGAAGCACTGCTGGCGGTAACCATTCCTGAAAAACCCGGCAGCTTCAAAAAGTTTTGCAGGGCCATTGGCAAACGCGGCATCACTGAATTTAATTACCGTTTTTCGGATGCAAGCAACGCGCACGTTTTTGCCGGGGTGCAGTTACAGGGTGGTGATGAGGAGCGGCTGGAATTGCTCGAGACCCTGCAAGGCCAGGGTTACCCGGTTGAAGATCTCACTGACAGTGAACTTGCCAAGTTACATATTCGTCACATGGTAGGAGGCCGGGTGCCGGGGCTGAAAGACGAGCTGTTATTCCGTTTCCAGTTCCCGGAGCGTCCGGGTGCCTTGCTCAATTTCCTGTTATCAATGGGGAATCGCTGGAATATCAGCCTGTTTCATTACCGCAACCACGGCGCTGACTATGGGCGTGTGCTGGTTGGTATACAGGTGCCGTCGGGTAGTCGTGGTGACTTCCGGAAGTCGCTGGACAAACTGGGTTATGCCTATTGGGAAGAAACAGATTGCACTGCCTATAACCTGTTTTTGGGGGCGGGTTAGTAGCGGCTTCTATTTCGAATCTTTTGTTTGTTGCATAAAAAAAGCCCAGGCTGGAAGCCCGGGCTTTTTAGTTATCAAGGAACGGTTTAACGTGTTCCTGATAAGCCGCCGACTACCGGCGTTTCTTCGGTGCAGCCTTCTTGCGCTTCGGTGCAGCCTTCTTACGCTTCGGTGCAGCCTTCTTGCGCTTCGGTGCAGCCTTCTTGCGCT
>CAJQPV010000326.1 GCA_905480305.1 uncultured Gammaproteobacteria bacterium
CGATTTCGTAGTGTCTCATCAAATGTCTCCTTATGGATGAGTAGCCTGCTGTCTATGCAACAGGCAAGGAGTTAATTATTCAGCTGATTATCAGCCTCTTGGAAGAGCGCGTATTTTACGTGAGGGCGATAGGAGATGCAATATTCGCCCCTGTAGGAGCGGACCTTGTCCGCGATTGATGTTCACCAACAAATCGCGGACAAGGTCCGCTCCTACAGGTTGTTGTTTTTATTGAGCATGATTAGTTATTTGGGAAACTGCGCTGGCGTTTTGCCTCGAACAGCAGCACACCCGCCGCCACGGACACATTCAGACTCTCGACCTGCCCGGCCATGGGAATCGCCAGCAAGTGATCGCAATGCTCGCGAGTCAGGCGCCGCATGCCCTTGCCTTCACTACCCAGCACTACCGCAATCGGCCCCTGCAAATCACTCTCGTAGAGCATCGCATCCGCCGTATCGCTGGCGCCATAAATCCAGATCCCGGCATCACGCAGCTGCCGCAGGGTACGCGCAAGATTGGTGACTGTAAAAATCGGTACCGATTCCACGGCACCGCAGGCAACCTTGTGCACCACCGCTGTTATCCCCACGGCCCGGTCTTGTGGCATGATCACCGCATGCACACCGGCCGCATCGGCCGTGCGCAAACAGGCACCCAGGTTGTGTGGATCCTGGACGCCGTCGAGCACCAGCAAAAAGGCCGGCTCGGTTAATGCCGCCAGGAAGTCCGGCAATTGCCGCTCGCTGATCCCCCTGGTCGCTTCACGGACGACCGCAATCACACCCTGATGACGGCTGTCGGGTGCCTGCTGATCAAGTTCCTTGCGATTTATTTTTTGAATGGCGATGCCGGCCGCAACCGCCTGCTCCAGCAACGGCGCCAGCTGCCGGTCAGCGGCCACATCAGTGACCAGCAGTTTTTTTATGGCTTCAGGACGGCTCGCAAGCAAAGCGGCTACCGCATGCAGTCCGTAAACCTGTTCGGCCGACTTCATGGCATTACATTCCGCGACGTCTCAGTTATTGCAAATATGCCCGGCATTTATTGGGACTTTTTCTTTGCCGCCTTCTTCTTGCCCCAGCGCCTGCTGTGCTTTTTCTTTGCGGGCTTGGCAGCCGACTTGCCACCCTGTTTACCGGTTGGCTTTTCAGCCGAGGTTTTTACTGGCTTGTTTTTCTTTGCGCCCGTCTTCTTGCCAGCTTTTTTGCCGGAGCGCTTGCCTGACCGATTGTCCTTGTGTTTGTCTGTCTTTTTGCCAGACGGCTTGCCACCCCGATTGCCACCCGGCTTGCCAGTGCGTTTAGCTGTCGGCGTGCCCGCCTGATCGCCACTCAACTCAAAGTCAATCTTGCGGTCATCCAGGTTGACCTGCACCACCTTGACCTCAATCGGATCACCGAGACGAAAGATCTTGTTGGTACGTTCCCCCATTAACCAGTGACGGGTCGGATCAAAATGGTAGTAATCATTACCCAGCGCGGTAACGTGAACCAGGCCTTCTACATAGATGTCCTGCAGTTCAACAAACAGACCGAAAGAGGTGGTGCTGGTAATAATACCCGCGTAGGTCTCACCGACCCGGTCAAGCATGAACTCACACTTGAGCCAGTCGACGGCGTCACGTGTCGCATCATCTGCGCGCCGCTCTGTTGCCGAACAATGCTCACCGAGTTCGTGCATCCTGTCGACAGAGTAGTGAAAACTTTTCGGTTTTTTACCGGCCAGCAAATGGCGGATAGCCCGATGTACCAGCAGGTCCGGGTAGCGCCGGATCGGCGAGGTAAAATGGGTATAGTCCTCATGCGCCAGCCCGAAATGACCGATATTATCCGGCGTATATTCAGCGCGCGGCATGGAACGCAACAGCACGGTATTAATGAGGTGCTCATCCGGCCGGCCGCGCGCCATCTCCAGGACAGCCGAATAGTCACGCCCGGTGGGCCTGGCACCTCCGCGCAGCCCCAGTCCCAGCTCATTGAGAAATTCCTGCAGATCAGAAACCTTGTCTGCTGCCGGTGTCGCATGCACACGGTACAGTGCCGGCATCTTGTGGCGTTGCAGGTAACGCGCCGCAGCTACATTGGCCGCCACCATGCATTCTTCAATGACCTTGTGCGCATCATTGCGCACCAGCGGCACAATCTTTTCTATCTTGCGATCCTTGCCAAAAACGATACGGGTTTCGGTGGTTTCAAAATCAATGGCACCACGTTTGGTACGCGCCTTGCGCAGCACCTTGTAAAGGCGATACAGCTCTTCCAGATGCGGCACCAATGGCTCACGGCGTTTGCGAATTTCAGTATCGTTATCAACCACGATCGCGGCCGCTTCATCATAGGTCAGCCGTGCATGCGAGCGCATCAGGCCGTTCATGAAACGCGAACGCAGCATTTTGCCGTCTTTGTTGAAGAGCATCTCGCAAGCCATGCACAGGCGGTCAACATCCGGGTTCAGTGAACACAGGCCATTGGACAGTATCTCCGGCAGCATGGGGATCACCCGCTCCGGGAAATACACGGAATTACCGCGTTCAATAGCTTCTGTATCAAGCGCCGTATCCGGATGGACGTAATGCGAAACATCTGCTATTGCTACCAGCAGACGCCAACCACCCGAGGTAGCTTCACAAAAAACCGCATCGTCGAAATCACGGGCGTCGGCACCGTCAATCGTTACCAGTGGCAACTCGCGCAGGTCTTCACGACCGCGCTTGGCGCTGGCCGGCACCTGCTCACTGTAGCCACTGATCTCCTTTTCAACCTCGGGTGGCCAGGCCTGCGGCACTTCATGGCTGCGAATGGCAATATCGATTTCCATACCCGGCGCCATGTGATCGCCGAGCACCTCGACCACGTGTCCCACCGGCGGTGAGCGCTTTGCCGGCTGCTGGATTATCTCGACTGACACGATCTGTCCATGCCGGGCGTCTCTGGATTCCCCGGCAGGCACAGCAATATCATTCGGTAAACGCTTGTTGTCCGGGGTTACGAAATGCACCCCGTTCTCGCTATAGAAACGCCCGACCACGGTGTGGGTATTACGCTTCAGCACCTCGACCACATCGCCCTCACGGCGTCCGCGACGATCAAGGCCGGTAATACGGACCATCACCCGGTCGCCATGGAACAGGGCTCGCATCTGTCGTGCTGACAGGAATACGTCATCGCCCTCGTCGTCGGTTACCAGGAATCCGAAACCATCCTGATGCCCGATCACCCGACCCTGTACCAGGTCAAACTTGTCGGCCAGCGCATAGCAGTTGCGCCGGTTACGCACCAGCTGACCATCTCTCAGCATGGCATTAAGACGACGCCGCAACGCCTCCACGTCCGCCTCGTCATGGATATTGAGCAAGGCTTCCACATCGGCTCGATTCACCGGCAGCTCTGCCTCGGCAATAACCTCAAGAATCAGCTCGCGGCTGGCTATCGGTTGTACATACAGTTTCGCCTCACGACTGGCGTGCGGATCGGGCCGTCCTGAAGATTTGGGTTTTCTGTTCTTTTTTCTTTGCATAAATTAATTGATAACTCTGATGTTGTTGGCGTGACCCGGCAAGGGCCACTTGTCGTATTGTCGCGTGCCGGCTCAAGTCCGGAACGGACTGTATTTTCGATAAAAGTAATTGATTTAGCGCTAGTGTGCGTTCAGGCCATGTAAATTGACAAGACATATATCAGGCGGTAAAGTGCGCGGCTCTCTGATCGCATATCAGCCGATCTGCAGCCACGCCGAGGTGGTGAAATTGGTAGACACGCTAGCTTCAGGTGCTAGTGGGGGCAACCCCGTGGAGGTTCAAGTCCTCTCCTCGGCACCATTCTAAGTTATTGTTTATAATTTATATTTTATTCCTTTGCCGTTAAGATGTTGCTCAGGGGCCGCTCTGGGGGCCGTTAATCTGAAGAGCTGCCGTTATTAAGCCTTTCCTTCCTTTTAATATCAAGAAAAAACAGTATTTTAATATCGCGCCAGCGCTCCGTAATCGAGCTGTTTCCCGGCCGCTGAAACTGCAGCTTACAAAGCTGTTGTTTGACTTTGACAGGCAAGCATCAAGCTCACCTGCCCGAGGGCATGCAGCAACACCTCCCGTGACAATGTGCTGTTAACCTTTCAGTACGCCCCTTGTGAGTACGTCAGCTCATAGCTATGTGAATAAACCTCAAATATCAGGCCGAATGGATCTTCAACATAAACCATCCGGTAAGGTTTTTCTCCGGGATAGTATTCACGAACAGGCATTCTCTGCTTGCCGCCATGCGCTACAATTTTTTCTACAAGACCCTCAACATCAGGGTCCTGGACACAGAAATGGAATGTGCTGGTTTTCCAGTATTCAAAGTCTGTGGGGCTTTCATTGTTTTTGAACTCGAACATCTCAACACCGATTTTATCACCGGTAGACATGTGGGCTATTTTAAAAGAGCCCCAGCCTTCCCCAAAAACGTCAACACACATTTGTCCTATGGGTGTATCTGATTCTTCGCTTATCACGGTTGGCTTCATTATTGGATACCAGCCCATAACGTTGCTGTAAAATTCGACTGCTTTCTCAACATCAGGAACTGAAATACCGATATGTGAAAATGTTCTTGGATAATTACTCATGATTATTCCTTTTTTAGAAGTTAACGTTTAAATAATGAGAAAGACATTTATTCTTCCCCGCCTGAAAATTCACGTCGCCATGCGTACCGTCAAACAAGGCCGGGGATGCGCCGCAAACAAGAACGGCTCCCGAAAGAGCCGCGCAAGATTTTACAGGTTGATAGTCTGCTCAGGATGCAGGTGTGTACCATATCGGCGAGGTGTAGGCCCGTTCCTGGGTCGAGGTTGGCGCGCCCTCGGGCAGGTCAACGTCATAGCGGAACGCGTCATAGGTCGACCAGCGCGGGGTTGGAATCTCAAGCACCCGCGCATAATAGAAAGCCTTTTGCGCCGGATCAAAATCCGGATCGGCCCATACCGTACCCAGTTCAGCGGCACCGATCGTGTTGGTCCAGTTGGCATTGGCCACATCGACGGTGTTGCCAACGGCCGGCAACTTGCCCTTCGCGTCAGGCTTGCGTTCGCCGGACCAGACAACGTCATAGACCTTTTCCTGCGTCTTGCCGCTGGCGTCCATCCAGCCCTTGACGATCTGGATGCGGTCGAGATTGGCACCGACCGGATCGCGTAGCGCATAGACCATGAAGCCTGGCGCCTTCGCACCCTCCGGCATGGCCCGCAGGTCGCCGCCCATCGGCACGCCCTTTTCATATCCAAGGACTGCCGGCATGCGGGAGTTATAATCCTGGTCCGAAAACTCCCAACCGCCAAACAAGCGTACACCCATGCGCGAGCCGGTGGTGGCATAGACCTCCTTACGCTGCATCGCATCGAAGATGGCCTCGCGGGTATTTTCAGTCGCCCAGACGGCGGCGAGCCCCGAGGCAACCATCTGCCAGCCCATAATCTTGCCGTTCTCGTTTTCCATGAAGGGGTGGGACATCCGGCCGGGTTTGGGTTCATAGCCGGTATGCTTGCCAAAGAAATTATCCTCCCCGGCGGTCGCCAGTGAGGTGTGACTGTCAGTCGCGCCGATCATGCCGAACTTGTAGGGGTTGGTGCCAAGCCTGGTCTCGATTACCAGTCCGCGCTTCAGCGCCTCGCGTGCATATTCACCGGCTAGCATGTCGTCAGTCTTGGCTTCACTGACGTCGAGGTTGCCAATAGCCCAGGTCTCGTAATCAGCGAACTCGTCATCAGGCGACAGCAAGGGGTGCGCCTCGCCATCGCCCTTGATCTGGGTCGCCTCGTAGAGCGGCTCCCACTTGTCGCGCTGCGTGACATAGGTCTCATCGAATGTCTTGCCGTTCCACTGCGCATCCAGCGGAAACATGATGCCATTCGAGAGGTTGCCATTGTGCGGAATTGCCAGCACTTCACCGCCGGTCTTTTCCTCGTAATTGGCCAGGTACTGCCACAAATCGCGCGGATCGGGGCTGCCCTGGGGGGCCGTCATCGTGAAAGGCACGACCTGCCGCGCCCTGACCGGACCATCGCGCATGATGACGACACGGTGCATGTTGTTGCCCTTGATCAGCGAGGTCCACTCGAAGCCGATAAAGGCGGTGAAGTGCCCAGGATCGTTAAACGCCTCGGCCTCGTCAATAACCCGTTCCCAGAGGTTTTTGTAGAGTTTCGAGCCCGGCGAATAGAGTGCCATCAATGCTGGATCCACTTTGCCCTGCGAAAAGTTTGTGATCAGGTCAAGCGCCGCCGCGACTGCCGCGTCGCCGCCTTCCGAAAGCCCCTTGTTCCAGCGCGA
>CAJQPV010000327.1 GCA_905480305.1 uncultured Gammaproteobacteria bacterium
CTGTGCCTGGCGCTGGCGCTCTGGAATGGCCGCGACCCGATCCTGAAGGAGCGCGCATTCGGCCTGACCGGCAAGCAGGGCAATCACGGTGAGGACGTCAAGGAAGTCTATTTTTATGCCGATGCCACGCCGACGCACAGCTACCTGGACTATCGCTACTACTACCCGCAGGCCGCATATCCCTATGCCAGCCTGGTGGAGGAAAACCAGCGTCGTTCGCGCACAGATCCACCGTACAATCTGGTCGATACCGGCGTATTCGGGCAGGACCGCTACTGGGATGTGCGCATGGTATACGCAAAGCAATCCCCCGGCATCATCCATCTGCGCATCAGCGCGACCAATCGCGGCGACCGGCCCGATGAAATATGGCTGCTGCCGCAACTGTGGTTCCGCAACGACTGGTCGTGGGGTGACAAGTCGCCGCGCCCGGAGATTGCGCCGAACCCGGATACACCTGCCGGTATGTGGAGTGTCATCGCCGATCACTGCAGCCTGGGGAAGCAGTACCTGTACGGTCAGGGCGACGCAGAGCTGCTGTTCACCGAAAACGAATCCAATCACGAACGCCTTTCGGGTACGGCCAGCCCATCGCCCTGGGTCAAGGATGCCTTTCATCGCTACCTGGTTGAGGGCGAAAGGCAGGCTGTTAACCCGGCACGGCGGGGCAGCAAGTTTGCCGCGGCCCGGCATCTGTCTGCCGCGGCTGGAGAGACTGTCAGCATCGAGCTTGTGCTGAGCGGCAGCGCCCTGGACAAGCCGTTTGCAGACAGTGCGGCAGTGTTCAAGCAACGCGGTGAAGAAGCCGGGCAGTTTTATTCGGCACTGCTGCCAAATGCCGCACCCGAAGACCATGCCATCATGCGCCAGGCCTTTGCCGGCATGGTGTGGAGCAAACAGTTCTTCTATTTCGACGTGGAACGCTGGCTGCAAGGCGACCGCTTGCCGGCGCCGTCCAGCCGCCGAGCCGGCCGCAACTCGCAGTGGAAACATTTCAAGTCTGCCGACATCATCTCGATGCCGGACTGCTGGGAATATCCCTGGTTTGCCTCCTGGGACCTCGCCTTCCAGGCTGCCACACTGGCGCATATCGATATCGATTTCGCCAAGGCGCAGATTGAACTCATGGTCAACGAACGTTATCTGCATCCGAACGGCCAGATCCCGGCCTACGAATGGGACTTCGGCGACACCAATCCGCCGGTGCATGCCTGGGGCGCACTGAAGGTGTTTCGTGCCTCACAGGCACAGAACGGGGAGGGCGATACCGGTTTCCTGCAGCGCGTCTTCCACAAGCTGCTGCTCAACTTCTCCTGGTGGATCAACCGCAAGGATCGCAGTGGCAACAATCTGTTCGAGGGAGGCTTTCTCGGCCTGGATAATATCTCGGTATACGACCGCTCCCGCGACCTGCCGCCCGGCTATACGCTGAAACAGGCCGATGCCACCGGCTGGATGGCGATGTTTTCGGCAAATCTTGTTGTCATGGCGCTGGAAATCAATCGCTTTAACCGGGAATACGAGGATATCGCCATCCAGTGCTATCAGCAGTTTCTCGCCATTGCCAACACCATTGCCGGCAGTGACGACGGTGGCGTATCGCTGTGGGATTTTGACGCGGGATTTTTCAAGGACCTGCTCATTACGCCACAGGGCGAGACTCACCACATCGATGTCTATTCCTGGGTCGGACTGATCCCTTTGTTTGCCTGCGAGGTTATCGACCAGCGCCTGCTGGAGGCCGCGCCACGCTTTCGCGAACTGCTGCGCGGGCACAAGGGTGGACTGTTTCGCGGCAATTACATCTGCGCCTGCCCCGAGTGGGAGAACGATCGCGGGGAACACCTGCTCGCCCTGGTCGATCACTCACAGCTGCCGCGTATCCTGAAACGCTTGCTGAACGAGGATGAATTCTTCTCGCCCTACGGCATCCGCAGTGTCAGCAAGGTGCATCAGCGGCATCGCGACCTGGGTAATATCCCCGGACTCGGCAAGGTACAGATCGAATACGTCCCCGGCGAATCCAACTCTTTCATGTTCGGCGGCAACTCGAACTGGCGCGGACCCATCTGGATGCCGACCAACTATGCGCTGATCCAGGCACTGGAGAAGTATCACCACTTTCTCGGCGATGGTTTCACGGCACCCGTGCCGCAACTCAACGGCCAGGCACTCAATATGCGCCAGATCGCGGCGATGATCGCCGACCGGCTGGTGTCGCTGTATCGGCGCGATGCGAACGGCTCTGTTCCGGCGATGCGAGGCGATGCCCCGTTTGCCGGCAGTGACGAGCCCTTGTACAACTTCTACGAATATTTTCACGCCGAGAACGGCCAGGGTCTCGGCGCAGCTCACCAGACCGGCTGGACCGGCCTGCTTGCCAATCTGGTCATGCGCGAGTATCAACGGGACATCCCGGTACGCGGCACGGGCCATGAAAAATGATCATCGTGCTGATTGGAGTTTCCGGTACCGGCAAGAGCATCATCCGCATCAGCTCGAAGGCGGGGAAGTCCTCAGCCGTGTCATCACCCGGGGCTGCCCCTGCGCCTGCATGCTAACCAGTGACGCCGGGCAGCTGTATATCACCACCTCGGAAACCGAATACCCGCAAGAGGAAAAAACCCGGCGCAGCGGCCGCATCGAAGTGACCAGGGTCTAAAGGAATCCTGGAAAAAAGAGAACATACAAGGGTCTGGGTGGCGAATTACTATCTATGATGGTAAACGTGGACCCGAAGCCCCGCGTGATCAGTACCGTGATCACTTACCTCTGAACCCCCTGAATTTCTATACTTCCTCAATGCCTCGCGACTTGAGATGATTGATGATGGTCGGATCGCTTCTGTTTTTTGAAGTGGCCGCTTTCATGAATATCACCAGGCCATCGATATCTCGAATGATTCCCCTTAATCTGTCGTTATGATCAATAGACTCGCTGATAGAACCAAACGCATGGTCCATCAGGTTTTTATCATGGCGTGCTATTCCAATCGAGTAGGCAAGATAACAGGCCAGTCCGGGATGCTCTGCATGAATTTGCTTCGCAATTGTTGCCCACATTTGCAACCAGTGCTGCCACTCGATCCTGGAGAGCTTCTGTCCATCAAGGTGCAAAAAGAGTGTTGCATTCACCAGCTGTTCTTTCCAGTTCCAGGGTGGTGATTTCTCCTTGCGCCGTAGAACATCTATGGCGTGTTCGTGGAATTTCAGGCAACGCCCGCACTGGTAATAACAGGCGAGCACGAAGGCAATGTATTCTCGCTCGAGCAGAGTCAGTTCGAAAGGCTCGGATTCGTCAGGCACACCGTGAAAAACAAGTTGATGCAGCTCATTGAGGACATCATTGAATGCCCATCCGAGTAACGGAGTTTTAATTTTTATCATTACGAAATACCAGTCTAGTAATTCAGGATCAAGGGGGTCAGTGTCGATCGATCAGCTCTTGCCTCCGAACTGTTCGGAGTTTCTGTCAGCATCTCATTGACCAGGCAACCTGGCAGGACGGACTAACAACAAACCGGTTATGCAGGCGACCGCGAGGCAATAGCCAGGTTCGACTATACTCTGACCGAATCAATGCGGCACTGTTGTTTCGTCAGCAGCATCTGCACGGTACCGATATCGCGCTCGATGAATCCGCCTTCACAGTAGCAGAAGTAATAATCCCACAGGCGTACAAATTCATCAGGATAGCCGAGTTTGGCGATCTCGTTGACATTGTCAAAGAACCGCTGGCGCCATGCATTCAGTGTCTTCGCATAATGTGGCCCGATATCCTGAAGGTGGAATAATTTCATGTCTGTAACTGTCGCGATCGAATTACACAGCGTACTGACTGAAGGCAGGAAGCCACCGGGGAAGATAAACTTTTTGATGAAATCGACATCCTTGAGCGCACTCTCATAATACTGGTCGGCGATGGTGATTGCCTGTAACAACATTATGCCGTCATCGGCCAGCAGGCTGCTGCATTTATCGAAATAGGTATTCATGTACTGATGCCCGATCGCCTCGATCATCTCTACAGAGACCAGTTTTGTGTATGTGCCTGTGAGGTCGCGGTAGTCCTGTTTCAGCAAAGTGATACGATCATCAAGTCCAGCGTCCAAGATGAGTTGCTGTGCCAGCACATATTGCTCATCAGAGATGGTTGTCGTCGTTACCCGGCATCCATAATGGGTTGCCGCATGGATGGCGAGACCACCCCAGCCACTACCGATCTCCAGCAGATGGTCTTCTTTATCGAGCTGCAATTTCTGACAGATGAGATCCAGTTTGGCGATTGATGCCTGTGAAAGTGACATGTCGTCATGTTTAAAGTATGCACTGGAATACATCATGGTCGGATCAAGGAACAGTTTAAACAGGTCATTACCGATATCGTAATGCGCGCAGATATTTTTCTTGCTGCCTTCTTTTGTGTTCTTGTTCAGCATGTGACCGAGCTTGTGCAGCGGGCCCTTGAGACGGGTCAGTCTGTAATCCATGGCATCGAGAACATGCCGGTTACGGAGGAAGATGCGAATCAGTGATAACAGGTCAGAGCATTTCCAGCTGCCTTTCATATAGGCTTCGCCGGAACCTGAACTGCCACCGAATGCGACGTCGATATAGAAACTGTTGTCGGTGACCGTGATATGAACCGGATGTGGAAAATCATCTGTGGTCTTTCCGAAATACAGCTCATCGCGACCATCGCGCACGATGATCTCACCGTTCACTATTTTGTCGAGTTGTCGATAGATCAGACGCTGCGCGATGCGTACGATCCAGTTTGTCTTGTATCCGGATATCATGGATGACGGCAGTGGTATGATAGAACGTCTCATGGCTTGCTGGTTTCCGCTGGTTT
>CAJQPV010000328.1 GCA_905480305.1 uncultured Gammaproteobacteria bacterium
CGGCACGGCTGCCGAGGCGTTGCGACTCAGCCAGGTGCTGCGTGAGTAGGGCATCCTGATCACCGCTATTCGTCCGCCGACAGTGGCTGCAGGCCAGTCGCGATTGCGCATCACGTTCTCGGCAGCGCACAGTGAACAGCAGGTCGATCGGCTGCTGGCGGCACTTGTAGGCGTTGTGGTGAGTGGCCAGTCCTGCGGCTGCGCTTAAGCTATGGCGCTGTATACGCAAACATCCGGTGCCGGTCCGGACTTGATGATGGTGCACGGCTGGGGGCTGCATGGTGGCATCTGGAAGCCGCTGTTGCCCCTGCTGGAAGCGCATTTTCGTGTCACCTGTGTGGATCTGCCAGGACATGGCCGCAGTGGCTGGCAGGGTGAGGAAACACTGGATGCCATGGCCGGGGCGCTGTTGTCAGTTGCCCCTGCCGGTGCGGCATGGCTGGGTTGGTCACTGGGCGGCCTGGTCGCAGCCCGGGCAGCACTGCTGGCGCCGACACGCGTTAATGCGCTCATCGAAATCGCCAGCAGTCCGTGTTTTGTGCGCCGGCCGGGATGGCAGAGCGCCATGTTGCCTGTGTTGCTGGATACTTTTGCGGCCGAGTTGGCAGAGGATTATGCGCGTACCCTGAATCGTTTTCTGGCATTGCAGGTGCGTGGCAGTGAAAACTCCGCTGCAGTCTTGAAGATGTTGCGCGCTCTCATGCTGCTACAGGGTGAGCCGAATGCGGATGCTCTGCGTGCCGGGCTGGAGCTGCTGAGGACAACAGACTTGCGTGACCGCTTCGGTAAAATTGAATGCCCGGTGCTGCTGCTGGCAGGCGAGCGCGACACGCTGGTGCCGGTGAGTGCGATGCGGGCGGCCGGTGAATTATTTCATGCGGCGCAGTTACAGGTGATTGATGGTGCCGGGCATGCGCCGTTTATAGCGCAGCCGGGACAGGTGGCAAAACAGGTCACGGAATTTTTGCGCGCAGATCTTGCGCAAGGTTGATAATTTATTTAACAAACGAGCTTATGACAGAAGAAAACAACCAATACCGGATAGACAAGCAGCTGGCGCGACGGTCGTTTAACCGGGCAGCGGATACCTATGACGGCGTTGCCGAGTTGCAGTATGAAATCGGTGACCGTATGGTCGAGCGGCTGGATTACATCCGCCAGCAGCCACGTCGGATTCTCGATCTGGGTGCCGGCACCGGTTTTTTTACAGCGGTGCTGTTAAAGCGCTATCGCAAGGCAGATATTGTGGCGCTGGATATTGCCGAGCGCATGCTGCAGCGCGTGCAGGGGCGTGGCGGATGGTTTCGCAAGCCACAGTGCGTGTGTGCCGATGCCGAGACATTGCCGTTTGCGGATGACAGCTTTGATTTTATTTTCTCCAACCTGATGTTGCAGTGGTGTACCAACCTGGAATCGACATTGAGGGAGCTACGCCGGGTGCTGGCGCCGGGCGGGCTGTTGATGTTCACCACCTTTGGCCCCGACACACTGATGGAGCTGCGTGCCAGCTGGGAAGCGGTGGATGGTTACACGCATGTAAATTCGTTTGTTGATCTGCATGATGTCGGTGATACGCTGCTTGCCACACAGTGGGCTGAACCGGTAATGGACTCGGAACGTATTACTGTCACCTATCGCGAGCTGCGCACCCTGATGCGGGAGCTGAAATATATTGGCGCACATAATGTCACCGCTGGCCGCGCACGAGGCCTGACCGGCAAACAACATATGCAGCAACTGGCCGAGGCCTACGAACGTTTTCGTGAAGACGGTGTGCTGCCGGCCAGTTATGAAGTGGTCTATGGGCACGCCTGGTCACCGCTCAACAAGCACGCGAGCGCCGCTAACGAGGTAGCGCTGGCAAGCTTGCAGCCACCCGGGCCGGCTGGCAGCCATGACTGACTGCCATGGTTATTTTATTACCGGCACCGATACGGGTGTTGGCAAAACAGCCGTGACGCTGGGGCTGATGCAGGTCATGCAGGCTCGCGGTTGCCGGGTCGCGGCCATGAAGCCGGTGGCGTCCGGCGGCGAATCGACTGCGGCCGGCCTGCGCAATAATGATGCCTTGCTACTGCAACAGCAGGCCTCTGTTGCGCTGGAATATAGACAGCTCAACCCCTATTGCTTTGCACCCTCGATCGCCCCGCATATTGCTGCCGAGCAGGCTGGTGTGCGCATAGATATCAATAAAATATGTAATGAATACAATAAGATAAAAGGAGTGTCAGACTGTGTGCTGGTTGAGGGTGCGGGTGGCTGGCAGGTACCGTTGAATGCCGATGAGAACCTGGCTGATCTGGCCGTGGCGCTGGATCTGGAGGTGATTCTGGTGGTCGCTATCCGGCTGGGTTGCCTGAATCATGCCTTGCTGACCGCGGAATCCATTACCAATAGTGGCTGTGAGCTGGCCGGCTGGGTTGCCAACCACCTTTTACCCGAGTCAGAAGCTGCTGCTGCCAATGTCCGGGAACTGGACCTGCGGCTGGCATGTCCAAGACTGGGATCCATTACATATAATGAGGAGATTTCCGCCAAATTCGTGGCGGATTGCCTGTCAGCTTGACCAGGTGTGAATACCTGACTATTTTACTCAATTGAATCTTAGAGAACTCTAATATAATATCTTCGCTCTGTTTTTAGGGCGGTCGGGCCGATGCGGCTCTGGGCATGATAGTGGTAGAGCTCGTATTTGATCCTTCAGGCCAGGACTGTCACTGGGTGATTCGTCCGAACCAGTCCCTGTCATGGCAGTGGGCGGTAAGGGTCTATGCATTTATCTCCCTGTGTTGCCTGGGAATTGGCATTGCATTTGCCATGCACGGATTCTGGCCGGTGTTGCCATTTGCCGGTTTTGAAGTTGCTGTGCTGGGGATTGCTTTTTATCTGTGTCTTTCGCGCAGTCAGGTGCGTGAGGTTGTTTCCGTTAACGCGGACAAGGTCACAGTAGAAAAAGGGCGTAACAGTCCGGAGGAACATTGGGAATGCCCGCGCGCATGGGCGCGCATTTTACTACAGCGTTCCCCGATTGCCTGGTATCCAAGCCGGTTGGCGATAGCCTTCCAGGGCAAGCAGGTAGAAATTGGCAGGTTCCTGGCAGAACAGGAACGGTGCGAGTTGGCGGATGAGCTTGAACAGACAATCTGCCGCAAAGACTGGCGCCTGATACCGTCCGGTTGACGGCTGCACTGAATGGATTTTAGTAAAAATTTATAAACTATTAGTGTTGGGAGATCGATGCATGTTCGCTAAAACGCTTAAAGGCGCCTGGTACAGTTTATGGGGCGCTGTGCTCCTGCTGGGTGCAGGTAATTCATACGCAGACTATCCAATCAACCTCACCAGGGGCGTGACAGATATCAGCAACAAGGTCTTCGACCTGCATATGCTGATCTTCTGGATATGTGTGGGTGCCTGCGTCCTTGTGTTTGCAGTTCTGATCTATTCCATTTTCACCCACCGCAAGTCCAAGGGTGCCGTTGCTGCTGAATTTCATGAAAGCACCACGGTGGAAATTATCTGGACCACGATCCCTTTCCTGGTGCTGGTTGCCATGGCAGTACCGGCGACCACCACACTGCTGGCACTGGAAGACACCCGTGATTCGGACATGTCCATCCAGGTCACCGGTTACCAGTGGAAGTGGAAATACGATTACCTGGATGACGACATCAGTTTTTTCAGCGTGCTGACCACGCCGCGCGAGCAGATCGAAGGTGATGCGCCAAAAGACGATACCTACCTGATGGATGTCGATAACCCGATTGTTGTACCGATCAACAAGAAGATCCGTTTCCTGATTACCTCCAATGATGTTATTCACTCCTGGTGGGTGCCGGCTTTGGGCTGGAAGCAGGATGCCGTACCGGGGTTCATTAATGATGCCTGGACCGAGTTGACGGAACCTGGCACTTACCGTGGCAAGTGCGCTGAACTCTGCGGCAAGGACCATGGCTTCATGCCGATCGTGCTGGTTGCCAAGACGCAGGAAGATTACGATGCCTGGGTTGAAGAACAGAAGGGTGCCGCCGCTGCAGCTGCCGATGCCGCTACCGCGACGCTGACTATGGATGAACTGATGGCGAAAGGTGAAACGGCCTACAACAGCCACTGTGCTGCCTGTCACCAGGCCAACGGTGCCGGTATCCCCGGTGTGTTCCCGGCGATTGCCGGCAGCGCTGTCGCCATCGGTGACGTAGCCAAGCACATCGACATCGGTATCAATGGTGTCCCCGGTACCGCCATGCAGGCCTTCGGCGAACAGCTGAGTGCCGTTGATCTGGCAGCCGTGATCACCTACCAGCGTAACGCCTTCGGCAACGACACCGGTGACATGGTGCAGCCTGCCGACATAGTCGCTGCGAAATAAGACTTTTCAGAATATATAGAGCAAGTGGAGAGATAACGCTATGAGTACAGCAACCACACACGACGATCACCACGATCACGGTGCACCAAGCGGCCTGATGCGCTGGGTTACAACGACCAACCACAAGGACATCGGTACCCTGTACCTGTGGTTCGCCTTCATCATGCTGCTGATTGGTGGCGCCATGGCGATGGTAATACGTGCCGAGCTGTTCCAGCCGGGATTGCAGGTCGTTGACCCGAACTTTTTCAATACCATGACGACCATGCACGGGCTGATCATGGTGTTCGGTGCCATTATGCCGGGTATGGTTGGACTGGCTAACTGGCAGATTCCGCTGATGATCGGTGCACCGGACATGGCGCTGCCGCGTATGAACAACTGGAGCTTCTGGATCCTGCCGTTCGCCGGCACCATGCTGCTCAGTACCCTGTTCATGGAAGGCGGCGGTCCTGCATTTGGCTGGACTTTCTATGCGCCGTTGTCTACTACATTCGCACCGGCGAGTACGGATTTCTTCATCTTCGCTATCCACATGCTGGGTTTCTCATCCATCATGGGTGCCATCAACATCATCGCCACCGTACTCAACATGCGTGCGCCGGGCATGACGCTGATGAAGATGCCGCTGTTTGTCTGGACCTGGTTCATCACCGCCTTTCTGTTGATTGCCGTCATGCCGGTTCTGGCTGGCGCGGTGACCATGATGCTGACAGATCGTAATTTCGGTACCAGCTTCTTCGATGCCGCCGGCGGCGGTGACCCGGTACTGTTCCAGCATGTGTTCTGGTTCTTCGGTCATCCCGAGGTGTACATCATGATCCTGCCGGCGTTTGGTGTGGTCTCCGAGATCATCCCGACCTTTGCCCGCAAGAAGCTGTTTGGTTACAGCTCCATGGTGTATGCCACCGCATCCATCGCGTTCCTGTCATTCATCGTCTATGCGCATCACATGTTCACCACCGGCATGCCGGTTGCCGGTGAGCTGTACTTCATGTATGCCACCATCATGATTGCAGTTCCGACAGCAGTGAAGGTGTTCAACTGGACTGCCACCATGTGGAAGGGCTCTATGACATTCGAGACCCCGATGCTGTGGGCGATCGCCTTTGTATTCCTGTTCACCATCGGTGGTTTCACCGGGCTGATGATGGGTATTGCACCGGCTGACATGCAGTACCACGATACCTATTTCATCGTGGCGCATTTCCACTACGTGCTGGTAACCGGTGCGCTGTTCTCCATTATTGCGGCCTTCTACTACTGGGCGCCGAAGTGGACCGGCCACATGGTTGACGAGCGTCTTGGCAAGATCCACTTCTGGTGGTCGGTGATCTCGGTGAATGTCCTGTTCTTCCCGCAGCACTTCATCGGGCTGGCCGGCATGCCACGTCGTATTCCGGATTACTCGCTGCAGTTTGCTGACTGGAACATGATCTCCAGTCTTGGCGGCTTCGCTTTTGGTCTGGCCCAGGTGTTCTTCATCTACGTCATTATCAAGACCATTCGCGGCGGCAAGGCTGCAACCGCAGAGGTCTGGGAAGGTTCACATGGCCTGGAGTGGACAATACCCTCACCGGCTCCGTACCACACTTTCGAGACGGCACCGGAAGTTAAGTAATACGAGCGTGCATGGGCATGTGCCCATGCACTCCAGAGTATGTTGGTGAACTGTATGGCAGATCAGCGTAACAGGCGGCAATCGACGCGCATGGTTATCACCGTGGTACTGCTGGTGCTGCTGGCGCTGGGTTTTTTTGCGGCCAGTTTTTTGGCATTACCATAGGCAATCATGGCAATGGACGAACGCAAGCAGGCTAACCGGCGAGTTGTAAAACGGCTCGGTATGGCGGCGCTACTGATGTTTGGTTTCGGTTTTGCGCTGGTGCCCTTGTATGACGTGTTTTGCGAAATCACCGGCCTCAACGGCAAGACCGGACGCATTGAACTGGAAGAGGCGCTGAGCCAGACGGTTGACGAGGACCGCGAGGTGACCGTGGAATTTCTGGCTACGGTACACAGTGAATTGCCCTGGGAATTCAGGCCGATGCTCAGGAGGATCAAGGTGCATCCGGGTGAGGTGATCGAAGTTAATTACTTTGCCAGGAACATGACCGCTGAGATGGTTACCGGGCAGGCCGTGCCGAGCCTGGCGCCGGGACTGGCTGCAAAGTATTTCAGCAAAACCGAATGTTTTTGTTTCACCCGCCAGGCACTTGGTCCGGGAGAGAGCAAGGAAATGCCACTGCGTTTTATAGTGGATCCGGAACTGCCGGAAAATGTCAGGACGGTTTCATTATCCTATACATTTTACCAGGCGAAGCCTGAAGAAGCGGGAAAAGAGATTTCAATGGGATCGGGTACGCTGGATTCCATTATGTAGTTAATACGTGGCGGCGGGTGTCAGGCCCGTAGCCAGCATTGAAAACTAACTGAATAAACTTGCTATTGAGAGGGAGTGATAAATGTCATCATCTAACGGCGGTTACTACCTGCCAGCACCCAGCCACTGGCCTATCGTCGGCTCGGTCGGCATGTTTCTGATGTTGTTTGGTTTCGCCAGCTTTTTGCATGGCAGCAGTGCACTGGTCATGAGCGCCGGTGCTGTGATTATCGTGGTTATGCTGTTCGGCTGGTTCGGAACAGTGATTAATGAAAGCCTGAGTGGTAAATACAACAGCCAGGTGGACACCTCATTCCGCATGGGTATGGCCTGGTTCATCTTTTCCGAGGTGATGTTCTTTGCGGCCTTCTTCGGTGTACTGTTTTATGCCCGTATGTGGTCAATTCCGTGGCTGGCTGGCGGATCCAACAATGTCATGACCAACGAGCTGTTGTGGCCGGGTTTTGAAGCCGTGTGGCCGACCAATGGTCCAGGTGATCTTGGTGGTGATTACCAGTACATGGGGCCGTGGGGTATTCCGGCGATCAATACGCTGCTGCTGTTATCCAGTGGCGTGACGATTACCTGGGCACACTGGGGGCTGAAGAAAGAGGATCGCACACAGCTGATTCTCGGACTGATGGCTACTGTGGCGCTGGGCGTTGTATTTCTCGGTTTCCAGGCCTACGAGTACTATCATGCCTACACTGATCTGAACCTGAAGCTGACCACCGGCATGTACGGTTCCACTTTCTTCATGTTGACCGGCTTCCACGGCATGCACGTGACACTGGGTGTGACCATGCTGTTCGTGATCTTGATCCGCAGTATGAAAGGCCACTTTACCGAGGAGAATCACTTCGCATTTGAAGCGGTGGCCTGGTACTGGCACTTTGTTGACGTGGTCTGGCTGGGTCTGTTCGTCTTTGTTTACTGGCTGGTTTAGACGACGATAGTACTGACTGAAAAAGGGCGCTGCTTTGCAGCGCCCTTTTTGCTGTATGCAGGGATGATCGCGGACAAGGTCCGCTCCTACACTAACGGATTCACCTGCAGGAGCGGACCTTGTCCGCGAATCGTTTAGTGAGTTGGTGTGACTAGCCTGGAGTGATGCCGTGTGGTTGCAACAGACCCGTGGCAAAGCCGATCATTAACAGGATAAACAGCAGTACCGACAGGCTGACCCTGACCGTCAGTGCCTTGACGGTGCGTTCGGATGTACCCTTGTCCTTCATCAGGAAGAACAGACCGCTGAAGAGACTGCCAATGATGGCAAACAAAAACAGGACAACAATGATTTTTGTGATCATGGGATATAACCGGGCTGGCTGGATAATGTGTAGCAGTATAGCAAAACAGGATCGACGATGAGAATCGGCGCCTTTGATTTCAGGCCGGGCCTGTGGCCAACCGTGGCAACCTTGCTGTTGCTGCCGTTGCTGACCGGTCTGGGTATCTGGCAACTGGAGCGGGCCAGCTGGAAACAGGAACTGGTCGACATGCATGAAGGCCAGGGACGCCTGTCACCCATTGGCCTCGAAGCGGCCAGTGAAGGTGGTGATTTTCAGTACCGTCGTGTGTTCGCGCGTGGGCAATATGATATGGAGCACCAGTTGTTACTGGATAACCGGACGTTCAACGGACATGCGGGCTATCATGTGCTGACGCC
>CAJQPV010000329.1 GCA_905480305.1 uncultured Gammaproteobacteria bacterium
GCCATCGCATGGCCGCCAAACTTTGCAATCAGCTCAGGGTGTCGCGCTGCGACCGCATCCAGCGCATCACGAATATGCAAGCCGCTAACCGAGCGTGCCGAACCTTTTATCTCTCCGTCACCGCTGCGTGCAAAGGCAATCACCGGCCGATGAAAACGTTCCTTGATGCGTGCAGCAAGGATACCGATGACGCCCTGGTGCCAGCCTGGATCAAACAGGCACAGACCAACCGGCAGCTGCTTATCATCAAGTTTAAGATTCTCGATAGCTTCCAGGGCACGGCTTTGCATATCGGATTCAATATCCTTGCGTTCACGATTCAATGCATCCAGCCGTGCAGCCATTTCCGATGCCGCCACCGCGTCATCGGCAAGCAGGCATTCAATACCCAGCGACATATCATCAAGACGACCAGCTGCATTCAGGCGCGGACCAACCGTAAACCCAAGATCGGTTGACACCAGCCGTGACAGGCTGCGCCCAGCAACTTCGAGCAAGGCACGAATACCCGGCACACAGTGGCCGGCACGCATCCGCTGTACGCCCTGCTGCACCAGGATGCGGTTATTGTGATCCAGCGGCACCACATCGGCCACAGTACCGAGCGCGACCAGGTCGAGATACTGCGCAAGATTCGGTTCCGCTATTGCTTCATCTCGAAACCAGCCGTTGTCACGCAAGCGGGCCCGCAATGCCAGCATTACATAAAATGCCACACCGACGCCGGCAAGGTGCTTGCTGGGAAAGCCATCATCGACATTATTAGGGTTCACAATGGCAGCAGCTGCCGGCAATTGCTTGCCGGGCAGGTGATGATCGGTAATCAATACCTTGATGCCCAGCTGACTGGCCGCTGCCACACCTTCAATACTGGAGATACCGTTATCCACCGTCATAATCAGGTCTGGCTGCAATTCAGCTGCCACATTGACTATCTCGGGGGTCAGGCCATAACCGTATTCAAAACGATTCGGCACCAGGTAATGAATTTTCGCAGCCCCCATGGCACGCAGGGCACGCATGCACAGGGCGCAACTGGTGGCCCCGTCAGCATCAAAGTCTCCAACTATCACGATGCGCTGGCGTCCGCTGACAGCGGCCTCCAGCAAGTTGACTGCGCCTGCCAGTCCACCGAGCTCTGTCGGCGGTAGCAGTCGTTGAAGCGAATAATCCAGCTCAGCTGCGGTCTCGACCGCGCGCGCAGCATAAACACGGCGCAATACCGGGTGCAGATCGACGGGGAACTGTTCTGTAGACGAACAGCTGCGCCGAACAATAGTTTTAGTCATGGGTACACACATCCTCGAAAAAACGCTTGCGCTTCCAGAAAACGCGCTGCTGTTTTCTGCTTGTCAAATAAC
Source organism: uncultured Gammaproteobacteria bacterium (assembly GCA_905480305.1). Taxonomy (GTDB): domain Bacteria; phylum Pseudomonadota; class Gammaproteobacteria; order UBA9214; family UBA9214; genus UBA9214. The sequence continues at coordinate 1,362 of CAJQPV010000329.1, forward strand.
TGCAACCGTTGCAGGGACGTATCTCCAGCGAGTCGAGCGCAGTGCTCCTGACTGCCGCCAGCAACGGCGTAAACCAATGCCGTTCCAGTTGCAGCAGCGCATCAACCCAGCTCTCGATATCGCCGTATTGCATCGGACCTTCAAGCACATCGTTTACCACCAGCGTCTCGCCATCATCCAGGGCAGCCAGCAATTCGTCCCCGTTCACGGGTACATCCATGCGGCTGATACCCGCCTGCTGTGTCAGCCCCATAGCCAGCGGGTGGTCAGTCGCTACCCGTACAGCACTGGTTTGCACACTGCTCGGCAGCTTGCCACCACCCCAGAACCACACGCTGTTAATGACCGGTTCACCGCGCTGCTCGCGCGCTGCGTTTACCGGGTGCGCATGAAACAGCATCTGAATCTCGTTCAGTGTAGCGTGCCAGTTTGCCGCTGCTTCACCCTGCGGCAGACAGGGATCGATCGACTGTCCGATAACATTACCAATGGCTTGCGTGGTAATTTTCGGGTCAGAGCGCATTGACAGGTACCAGCGTTGAGGACGTGGCGCTTCCAGCCGCCAGCCACGCTCGGCATAAAAGTCATTAAAGGCCGCCACCAGTTGATCAGCCTCGTCCTGTGTCAGCGTAAAACTGCGACTGTCAAACAGGCGCAAGCTGCTTTGATCTGCCCGCAGGTGCACCGGGTCTGCCCGCATCTGGTAATCACCGCAAGCAATACCCGTGTCTGATAAACAGCTCAGCGCTGCAACCGGCAAGGCATCCGGATTCCCGTACTGCAGGCCAAAGCAAGCCGCCAGCGTGGCATTAAGGTCGTTACCAGCCACGGCGCTTACTGCGCAACGTGACAGCAGCCGATCAAGCGCGACTGGTCGCGGCTCAAGGTAAGCTGAAACAGGCGGATCGGAAACCGGACCACACAATCCCGGCAGGATCAGTGTCAGGTGTCGACCACGAGAAGACAAGGCCGTCGAGCCTGTCAGGACATATTACTCAGAATGGCATCCTTAACCGCACCGAGTTCGGCATCGACAGTCAGCATCGGATCATCGCTGCATTGCGCAATTGCAGTATCCGGGTCTTTCAGACCATGGCCTGTAAGCGTACAGACAACAGTGCTGCCTTCCGGAATCTTTCCGGAGCGGATATCCCGCAAGGCACCGGCAACCGAGGTGGCAGAAGCCGGCTCACAAAAAATGCCTTCCCTGGTGGTCAGTAATTTTTGCGCAGCCAGAATCTCCTCGTCGCTGCATTCATCAAACCAGCCGCCGGATTCATCCTTGACCTTCCAGGCGTAGTCCCAGGACTGCGGGTGCCCGATACGGATAGCAGTCGCAACGGTTTCCGGATGATCAACCATTTCACCACGCATGAAGGGCGCAGAACCGGCTGCCTGGTAA
>CAJQPV010000330.1 GCA_905480305.1 uncultured Gammaproteobacteria bacterium
TCGAAGGCCACATCGTTACCAACGCCCACGTCGTAAGAAATGCAGTAAAAATCGAAATAAGCTCAATGCTTACCAGTGAAGAAAGATTCGAAGCAGAAGTGGTCGGCCTGGTAAAAACACTTGAGCCCGATGTAGCCCTGCTCAGGCTCACCGGCAAAGAACTGCTGCGTTTCAAGACACTGGCGCTCCGGGACATTGAATACCTGGAACTCAGGGAAGGATCGAGTCCGTCGCGCGGCGAGGAAATCAAGGCTATCGGTTACCCGATGGGAATGGTAGAACCGAATATTTCCGGTGGTGAAATAACCAACTTTATATCCGGATCGGAATACACAACCGAAAGATTCGTTACAGATGCAGCAATTAACCCGGGTAATTCAGGCGGACCGAGCGTCAACAGCAACAGCAAGGTAGTCGGCCTGAATACTGCCGTCATGATTGACGCTGATAATATCGGCTTCATCACGCCGGCAGGCTTTGTGAAAATCATCCTTGATAACCTGTTAGTGCAAAATGAACCGCATTTTTCGGGCATCGGCGGTAAACTGCAAAAAAATGCGGACAACTTTAATCCTCTTTTAAAACAACCATCTGCAAAAGGTGTCATCGTAGACAAGATCAAACCGGGTGGTTTTCTTGAAGCAGCAAAGATCCGCAAGCGGGATGTCATTCTGTCCATTAACGGAGTTGAATTTGATCGTCATGGCATTGTTATCGGAAAAGAAGGCCATTTCAGACACAAGAATATTTACGATGTAATGAAGCTGGTGCCAATCGGCGATGAGGTTGAGGTCGTTTATCTCAGAAACGGTGACATCAGCACAAGCAATGCCATCGCGATGCGTAATCCGGAAAACGGTGTTCGTTCCAACCCCGTCATTGAGGAAATTGAATACCTGGAAGTGTTTGGCATGATCATCCAGGAACTGAGCCTGGAAATCATCGAGGCGATGCGCAACGTGGACAGCAATGCCCAGATAGAAATGCTGCAAACTATCGAGCAGGAAAAACCCACTTTGGTCGTCACGCACATTCACCAGGGTACCCAGGCAGATGAAATGGAATGGTCTTTGGGCGAAATGATCGTTACCGCAAATGATGAAGAAGTTTATACCCTGGATGAACTGAAGGACGTACTGAAAAGGAACGCGGGCGGCACCCTTCTGCTGGAATGCCGCAATGGCCTGATTGGCTATTTTCAGGTTGAATAAATGAGTAACACTCTTTTCAGAACCAGGACCGCAATTACATCACACATGACCCGCTGCTCATCCATAAAACGTGGCCTGCTCATGATTAATTCCGGTTAATTTGCGGTGTAACGTATGGCCCGGGCGCAACTGCGATTCTACGAAGAGTTAAATGACTTTCTGAAACCCGGGTTGCACAAGCAAGCCTTTTCGCACGCCTTTGACAGGCGCACCTCGATCAAGGATATGATCGAATCGTTTGGCGTACCGCACACGGAAATAGACATTATACTGGTCAACGGTGAGTCGGTTGATTTCAGCTACATCGTGCAGGACGGGGACCGCATCAGCGTCTACCCCGTCTTCGAAAGTCTCGATGTCAGCCCGCTGGTGCGCCTGCGCCCGGCACCCCTGCGCAAAACCGCATTTATCCTCGACACCAACCTGGGACGCCTCGCCCGCTACCTGCGGCTGCTGGGGTTTGACTGCCTCTACCAGAATAATTTCGACGACGAGACCGTGGCACGCCTCTCCCGTGAACAACACCGCTGTGTGCTGACACGTGACCGGGCGCTGTTACAGCGCAAGATCATCACCCATGGCTACTTCGTCCGGGCAGTCCGGCCAAGGCACCAGGTGCAGGAGGTCCTCGCCCGGTTTGACCTGTACCGTCAGGTGCATCCCTTCAGCCGCTGTAGCCGTTGTAACGGCGACCTGCGGGCTGTCGACAAGCAGGAGATCCAGGATCGGCTGGAGCCAAAAACAAGGAAATATTTTGACAGCTTCAGGATATGTACCAGTTGCCGGCAGGTTTACTGGCAGGGCAGCCACCATGACCGGTCACTGCAACTGATCGCCGAGCTAACGCGGAAAGACCCCGGTATATGAAAAAATCATATGTCATTCAGCACGTTCAGGAAACTACTATCCCTCAGTTCAGGTTAGTCGCAGCAGCGCTAAAAACCAGCATGCGGCACGATTCGCAGTGTGCGCAATAGCCCGATGCCACAACGCTGGGTTACGCTGCGCAACAGGATCGGTACAGACCTGAACAACGGGTGCATGCGCATCTCACCCAAGCTGCAGCTGCTGCGCCATTAAAGGCAGAACTGAACAGCTACAACTTAATGCTGCCCACCTGATGGCCGGTAATATTCCCGGCATTCGAGCTCACGCCCGCGGACCACACGCTGCCCTATTAACGGTCCGCGTGATTCGGTGACAACGGTACCCTGGCCTTCCTGGTGGTCGTCATCATAGAAATACAGCACCACCCAGTCGTGGGTATGCTGCAACTCGTGGGCGCGCGCCGTGTTGGAATACATCGCGGTAAAATGCCAGCCGTCATGGTCGGTTTGCAACACCGGCAACCAGGCCTTGCCTTGTGGATTGAAACGTCGGGGAGCGACCATGGAAAGCCTGCCCTGCTTCACCTGCAGACGGTATTCAGCATCAACCTCGAGCAGGGTTTTAACAGCCGGCCCGTCCGTGACTTGCCTGCGCG
>CAJQPV010000331.1 GCA_905480305.1 uncultured Gammaproteobacteria bacterium
GAGATTCAGCCGGGAAAACTCGATCTGTTGTGGATGACAGGGCACGGAAGTATTTTCCAGTATCCAGTCATACAATGGCCGGTGATCAGCGAATTCCAGTGTACAAATAGAATGCGTAATCCCTTCCAGCGCATCAGACACGGGATGGGTAAAGTCATACATCGGATAAATGCACCATGACTCGCCAGTCTGGTGATGCAGCACCCCCTGGCGAATACGGTATAGCGTCGGATCACGCATATTCATGTTGGGTGAAGCCATATCAATCTTCGCCCGTAGTACCCGTGCTCCATCCTCAAACTCCCCGGCACGCATACGCTGCAGCAGGTCGAGGTTTTCATCAACCGGGCGTTCCCGGTAAGGACTGGGCTTGCCCGCCACTGTCAGGGTGCCGCGAAACTCTCGCGTCTCGTCTGCCGTCAGGTCACACACATAGGCCTTGCCGGTCTTGATCAACTCAATCGCGATCTCATAGAGTCGTTCAAAGTAGTTAGAGGCATAATACAGGCGATCGCCCCAGTCATACCCCAACCAGTGAACGTCGTGCTTGATTGAATCAATATATTCGACGTTTTCCTTGTGCGGATTGGTATCGTCAAAGCGAAGATTACAGGTGCCCTTGTAGTCGACAGCAATACCAAAATTCAGGCAAATCGACTTGGCGTGACCGATATGCAGGTAGCCATTTGGCTCAGGAGGAAAGCGCGTGACCACCCTGCCTTGATGCTTGCCGGCGGCAATGTCGCCATCGATTATCTGGCGAATAAAGTTACCTGCTACAGCTGTTTCATTCTCACTCATGATGCCTGCTCTTCTACACGATGGTTTATATAGGCAAGTGCCTTGTCGATACGTCGCAGGCACGCCTCCCGGCCAACCAGCTCCAGTGTTACATCAATACCCGGCGAAGCCGCCCTGCCTGCCACGGCGACACGCAATGGCTGTGCCACCTTGCCCATGTTCAATGACAGCGATGCTGACACGTCGATTACAACCTGGTGCAGTTCTTCTCCCACCCAGCTGTCCAGCGCTGCAAGCTTCTGACGTACCTGCTGTAAAGGCTCGAGTGCTGCCGCCTTGAGATGTTTTTTCGCTGCTTTCGATTCAAATTCATCAAAATCCCGATAAAAGAAGGCACTGATCTCGGCCATCTCGACCAGCGTCTTGGCACGTTCCTGCTGCTGGCGAGCCACCTCAACCAGATCGGGGCCCTCAGCCGGATCAATCCCGAGATTGCCCATGTGCGGGCTTAGCAATCGGGCAATGCGTGCCGGTTCAGACTGCTTTATATAATGCTGGTTAATCCACAGCAGCTTCTCGGTGTTAAATGCAGAAGCCGCCTTGTTGACATCCTCTATGGCAAACAGCTCGACCATCTGGTCCAGCGTAAAAAGTTCCTCATCACCATGTGACCATCCCAGCCGTACGAGGTAATTCAACAGCGCCTCGGGCAGAATACCCTGGTTGCGGTATTCCATCACACTGACCGCCCCATGACGTTTCGACAGGCGAGAACCATCATCACCGAGAATCATCGGCACATGCGCATAGCGTGGAGGCTCCTTGCCAAGCGCCTTCAGAATATTGATCTGGCGCGGCGTGTTATTTACATGGTCATCGCCACGAATCACGTCGGTGATACCCATGTCAGAATCGTCGACCACGACGGTCAGATTGTAGGTTGGTGAACCATCGGTACGCCGGACTATCAAATCATCCAGCTCATTATTGCTGAACACGATCTTGCCGCGCACCTGGTCATCGACGACAACCGTACCCTCATCCGGATTACGGAAACGGATCACATGCGGTTCGGTTGCCTCAATCGATAAACCACGACAATGCCCGTCATAGCGGGGTTTCTCCTTGCGCGCCATTTGACCTTCCCGCAAGGTTTCCAGTCGTTCCTTTGGACAATTACAACGATAGGCAAGATTTTTTTCCAGTAACTCATCGATTACTTCGTTATATCTGTCAAAACGTTTGGTCTGGTAGAACGGGCCTTCATCGTACTCAAGTCCGAGCCACGTCATAGCCTCAAGAATGGCATTGATGGATTCTGTTGTAGAACGCTGCAAATCGGTGTCTTCAATGCGCAACACATACTTCCCGCCGTGCTTGCGGGCATGCAGCCAGGAAAACAGCGCGGTACGTGCGCCACCAACGTGCAGATAGCCCGTCGGACTGGGCGCAAAACGTGTTTTGGTACTCATGAAGTTATTAACCGGTCAAAAAAGAAGCCTATTCTACGAACCTGCCGGCTCGTATCAAGCAATACCGGGGCTATATTCACCCTCAACAGGCTTAATCAGGCTGGTGAACGCATCACGCAGCATTGCCTGATCTACCGGCTTGAGCATAAAGCGGGCCACTCCCAGACGATTGCACTCATCATGGATTTCTGTGGTCGCATCGCCTGTTACCACCATCACAGGGGTCATATCTCCACCGGAATTAGCGGCCTGGTAGGCTTCAATGACATCAAAACCCGACATGCCAGGCATCTGGATATCAAGCAGCAGGAGGTCATAACTGCCGGACTGCAATTTTTCCAGCGCCACGGCACCGGATGCCGCAAACTCGGAAGCAACACCCATGTCATCCAGCATTGCCCGCATCACATGGCGGTTCAGCTTGCTGTCATCAGCCACCAGCACCATGAGTGGCTTATCATCCTTCCGGAAACGGGTGAGATCCTCTCGTTGCAGCTGTTTTGAACAACTGTTCAGAACCTGTGAAGCATACAAGTGTACATTATCGAAGTGATCAAGTGACTCAATAACCAGATCAAACCCTGCATGCAGGTACTGCATACGCCTGCCAGCACGCTCATCAAGCGCGACCAGGCAGGCGCCTGCCTCGTGGGCCTCATTGACCAGCGCTGATAATTCATCCATGGGCAGATCCTGACAATCGATGATAACGCAACCGTTATCAAGCCGAACATCACGCTGCTTCAGGATTTGCCAATCCTGGCAGACCAGTGCACTGCTGTCACAAGTAATATCCTTGAATAGACCGACCTTGGCCGTGTCTTTTGTAAGCAAACAGTACTCGGGGTATCCCGCTTCCACGGCAAGGGCGGCGTCTGTTGCATCAGCCACACTGTGTAGTGGCAACCGGAACCAGAATTTGCTGCCATTCCCCTGCTCGCTTTCAACTCCAATCACACCCGCCATCAGCTCAACCAGGTGCTTGGCAATCGCCGTACCCAGGCCGGTACCGCCATATTGCCGCTGCACAGAATCATCCGCCTGCCTGAATCTCTCGAAGATTCGTGATTGAAGCTCGCTGGAAATACCGATCCCCGTATCATTCACCTCGAATAGAATCTGCGCACCCCGCTCCCCGTCATCAATTTTCCGTACCACCAGGCTGATTTCGCCGGCTGAAGTGAATTTGGCTGCGTTGCCAATCAGGTTCACCAGAATCTGTCGTATCCGGTCACTGTCACCGTATATATAAG
>CAJQPV010000332.1 GCA_905480305.1 uncultured Gammaproteobacteria bacterium
GTAATACCCGGAGGGCAGCCATTACCTGCCGCTTACGGAATTTCAGTCCCATGTTGCCGGTAGCGGCTGGAAGGGCCTGAATGGCATCCGTGGTAGAATGTCCCCAGCACAATAACTATTTCAGGCGGGACACCAGAATGATTGAAACAATACTGAATTTCCTCGGCGCAGGCGGCATCATGCAATTCTCCATCGGTGAGCTGTTGCTGACCGGCCTGGTGTTGACACAGGTGACGATCGCCAGCGTCACTATCTACCTGCACCGCCACCAGGCGCACCGGGGGCTGGATCTGCACCCCGTCATCGCCCACTTTTTCCGCTTCTGGCTGTGGCTGGCGACCGGCATCGTGACCCGGGAGTGGGTGGCCATACACCGCAAGCACCACGCGAAATGTGAAACCGTGGAAGATCCGCACAGCCCCCAGGTGGAGGGGATCAGCAAGGTGCTGTGGCAGGGGTACGAGCTATACCGGCAAGAGGCGGGCGTCCACGGCACCCTTGAGCACTATGGCCACATGACGCCGGATGACTGGCTGGAGCGTCATGTCTATGCGCGATTGTCGCATCTCGGCATCGCACTGCTGCTGCTGCTCGATATCATGCTGTTCGGTATTGCCGGCCTGGTGTTGTGGGCGGTGCAGATGGCATGGATTCCGTTCTGGGCGGCCGGCGTGATCAACGGCGTGGGTCACTACTGGGGCTACCGCAATTACGAGACCGCGGATGCCTCCCGCAATATCTCGCCGCTGGGCATCTTCATCGGCGGTGAGGAACTGCATTCCAACCACCATGCCTTCCCGACATCGGCGCGTTTTTCCAGCAAGTGGTGGGAGTTTGACCTCGGCTGGGCCTATATCCGCCTGCTGACCCTGCTGGGACTGGCAAAGATCAAGCGGGTTGCGCCTGCGCGGGCGCTGATCCTGGAGAACAAGGAGAGTATTGACCTGGAAACCGTACGTGCCGTGGTGAGAAATCGCATGTACGTCATGGCCAGTTATGCGCGCGATGTCATTGGTCCAGTGCTGCGTCAGCAACGCAAACAGTGTGACGATTCCTGCAAGCAGGTGCTGCGGCGTGCCCGTGGCCTGTTAGTGCGTGATAGCTCGCAGGTCAATGAACGCGCCCATGTACGACTGCAGCAGATCCTTGCCCGTTTCCATGATTTGAAAACAATTTATCAATATCGCCAGCAGCTGCAGTCGGTCTGGACCCGCAAGGCTGCCAGCCAGGAGGTGCTGTGCAAGGCGCTGCAGGAGTGGTGCCAGCAGGCCGAGGCCAGTGGCATTACCGCTCTACAGGACTTCTCCCGGCGCCTGCGCGGCTACAGCCTGCAGCCGGTCTGAGCGGGTGGCTGACTAGGAAAGCTCTGATTAATGTCTGCAGGGTGCGCACAGCGCACCCTGCATTGGGTCTTTGAATTAATCAGAGGCTGCTTGGGAATTCAAGTACTGTTCCCCTTGAGCTTCTTTTTACGCTGGCATCAACGCAGGTCAAAGCGGTCGAGAGTCATCACCTTGGTCCATGCAGCAACGAAGTCAGTCACAAACATTTCCTGTGCATCATCAGAAGCATAGACTTCTGCGACAGCGCGCAGCTCGGAGTTCGACCCGAAGATCAGGTCGACAGGGGTGGCCGTCCATTTGAGCTTGCCGGTGCTACGATCATGCCCCTCGTAAACACCCTCAGACTTCGCAGACTTCGACCACTTCGTGGACATGTCGAGCAGGTTCACGAAGAAATCATTGCTCAAGGTACCAGGCTGGTCGGTGAAGACACCGTGTGCAGCTTGTCCGGTATTGGCGTTCAGAGCTCGCATGCCGCCAACCAGAACCGTCGTTTCCGGAACAGTCAGGGTCAACAGGTCTGCCCGATCGACGAGCATTTCCGCCGGCGACCTGGCATTACCTTTACCGAAGTAGTTGCGAAACCCGTCCGCAGTCAGTTCGAGCACAGCAAACGATTTCACATCCGTCTGTTTTTGCGAGGCATCGGCGCGGCCCGGTGTGAAAGGGACCTTGATGTCGTGTCCGGCCTGCTTTGCAGCCTGCTCAACGGCGGCAGAGCCACCCAGGACAATCACATCGGCGAGCGAGACCTGCTTTCCACCTGATTGCGCTTTATTGAAGTCTTGCTGAACTTTTCCGAGCTTTTTAAGTACCTTTGCCAGTTCATCCGGATTGTTGGCTACCCAATCCTTTTGTGGTGCGAGACGAACGCGTGCCCCGTTTGCCCCGCCGCGCATGTCGGTGCCACGATAGCTCGCTGCCGATGCCCAGGCGGTACGTACCAGCTCGGGGACCGTTAAGCCTGAATCAAGGATGCTGGATTTCAGCTTCGCGATGTCCTTGTCGTCAATCATCTTGTAGTCGACGGCGGGGACAGGGTCTTGCCAAAGCAGCACTTCGGCAGGAACCTCGGCACCCACATAGCGTGCACGCGGGCCCATATCGCGGTGAATCAGTTTGAACCAGGCCTTGGCGAAGGCGAGATCAAATTCTTTCGGATTGTCCAGGAAGCGCTCTGAAATCTTCCGGAATTCCGGATCTCTTTTCATTGAAAGGTCGGTCGTGAACATGATAGGTGCATGCCGCTTCGACGCATCATGGGCATCCGGTACCAGCGTTGCTGCGGTTTCGTCTTTAGGAATCCACTGCACTGCACCTGCGGGGCTCTTCGTTTGCACCCACTCGAACCTGAGAAGATTATCCAGGTAAAGCATCGACCATGCGGTCGGCGTGGAGGTCCAGGCGCCTTCCAGTCCACTGGTAATGGTGTCACCGGCGTTGCCCGTGCCACACTTGTTCATCCAGCCGAGGCCTTGCTCTTCGATGCCTGCGGCTGCCGGTTCCGGACCCACGCAATCGGCCGGACTCGCGGCACCATGGGCTTTACCGAAGCTATGCCCGCCGGCAATCAGCGCAACAATCTCTTCGTCATTCATTGCCATGTTACCAAACGTGACCCGAATATCTTTCGCTGCCGAGATCGGGTCGTGATTGCCGCCTGGCCCTTCCGGATTCACATAGATCAGCCCCATCTGAACCGCGGCGAGCGGGTTTTCCAGCTTTCTGTCGCCACTATAGCGCTTGTCGTCTGCGAGCATCTCGCTTTCAGGGCCCCAATAGACCAGATCAGGTTCCCAGTCGTCCTCACGGCCGCCGGCAAAACCGAAGGTCTCAAAGCCCATGGATTCCATCGCGACATTGCCCGTAAGCACGATTAAATCGGCCCATGAGACATTGCGACCGTACTTCTGCTTGATTGGCCAGAGTAATCGTCGTGCCTTATCCAGGTTGGCATTGTCAGGCCAGCTGTTAAGTGGTTCGAAGCGCTGCTGACCGCCGCCGGCGCCGCCGCGGCCGTCAGCCACACGGTAGGTACCGGCGCTGTGCCAGGCCATGCGAATGAAAAACGGACCATAGTGGCCGTAGTCTGCGGGCCACCAGTCCTGTGACGTCTTCATCAGGGTCTCGATGTCCTTCTTCAGGGCCTCGAGATCGACACTGTTGAACGCCTCAGCGTAGTTGAAATCATCGCCATACGGATTGGACGCGGCATCGTGATCGCGAAGAGGACTGAGGTCCAGCTGTTGCGGCCACCAGAATTGGTTCGACTTTGGTGCGCCCTGAGCAATAGCCGTGCTTGATAGCACTAGCGTTGCTATGGTTACCACCAAAGCGGTGAGTGCAGGTATCGTTTGTTTTTGCATTGAA
>CAJQPV010000333.1 GCA_905480305.1 uncultured Gammaproteobacteria bacterium
GGATATGACCGAGGGTCCGCACATCGAACGCGAGATGATGCTGGTGAAGGTGCAGGCCCAGGGTGAGCAACGCAATGAGCTGAAGCGTGTTTCCGATATCTTCCGCGGCCGTATCATTGATGTGACTGATGAAAACTACACCATTGAGTTAACAGGGGCCGGTGACAAGCTGGACGCTTTTTTACAGGCGCTCAACAAGAGCGTCATCATCGAAGTAGTTCGTTCCGGGGTTTCCGGTATTGCACGTGGAGACCGTTCGCTGACCCTCTGAAATATTTCACTAAAACACGATGTCTGACAAGCAGGCATCAATGACAGCTAGCACACAGGTATTAAACATGAATATTTTTTACGATAAAGATGCGGATTTATCCATCATTCAGGGTCTCAAGGTCGCCATCATCGGCTACGGTTCACAGGGTCATGCCCATGCGAATAATTTGAAAGAATCCGGTGTCGATGTGACCGTGGGTCTGCGTTCCGGATCGATTTCCGAGGCCAAGGCGAAGAAGTCAGGGCTGACTGTCAAGTCTATTGATGATGCGGTTACCGGCGCTGACGTGGTGATGGTGCTGGCCCCGGATGAGCACCAGGCCAAACTCTACCGTGACAGTATTGCGCCAAATATCAAGCAGGGTGCAGCACTGGCGTTTGCGCATGGCTTCAATATTCATTACGAACAGATCGAGCCGCGTGCTGATCTTGATGTCATTATGGTTGCACCGAAAGGGCCGGGCCACCTGGTGCGCTCTACCTATACTAACGGCGCCGGTGTTCCTAGCCTGATTGCAGTCTTTCAGGATGCCAGCGGTCGTTCCAGGGATATCGCCCTGTCTTATGCCTCTGCCAATGGCGGTGGTCGTGCCGGTGTCATTGAAACGACTTTTCAGGAAGAAACTGAAACAGATCTGTTCGGTGAGCAGGCGGTATTGTGCGGTGGCGCTACGTCCCTGGTACAGGCCGGTTTTGAAACCCTGGTGGAGGCCGGCTATGCGCCGGAGATGGCATATTTTGAATGCCTGCATGAGCTCAAGCTGATTGTTGACCTGATGTATGAGGGCGGTATCGCGAACATGCGTTATTCGATTTCAAATACCGCGGAATACGGCGACCTTACCCGTGGTCCTCGCGTGGTCACTGACGAAACCAAGCGGGAAATGCGCCGCATCCTCACGGAAATCCAGAACGGTGAGTTCGCACGCGAGTTTATCCTGGAGAACCAGGCCGGTGCTGCAACGCTGAAGGCGAAGCGCCGCATAGGCAGGGAGCACCCCATCGAAATTGTCGGCGCCAAGCTGCGCGGTATGATGTCCTGGATTGACGAAGGAAAGATTGTCGACAAGAACGTCAACTGAGGTCATCTCCTTCCTGATACAAACAGTCGGAACCGGATGACGCTGTGAACTGCTGCCAATGATTGCTCGTGAGGGGCTTGCTCCATTGCTGGCAGTTATTCTGGCGGCAGTGTTGGTGATGCATTTCATGGGTGCTATGCAGTCACTGGCCTTCTGGATTTTTGGACTGTTGTTGCTGGTAATGTTCCGCGACCCGGATCGTGAAATCCCTTCACAGCCACTGGCTGTTGTCAGTCCGGCCGACGGCAGGGTGGTCACAGTCAGTAACGAGTATGACCCTTACCTGTTACGGCAATGCATCCGGGTAACGGTGCAAATGCATTCCTATGGTGTTTTCACTACACGCAGCCCGGTTGAGGGCAAGGTGCTGGAGCCGCCCAATTATCCGGAGGGTGGCAACAAACCACACGGTGTCTGGCTGCAGACCGACGAGGGCGATGATATTGTCATGGTCATGATGCGCGGACGTTTGAACACCGCGCCGCATTGTTATATCCGTTTCGGCGAACGTACCGGTCAGGGAAAACGCTGCGGTTTTGTGCATCTCGGTGGGCGTGTTGATGTTTATCTCCCCGAGAACAGTCGACTGGTTGTGGCCGAGGGGGACGTGGTGCATAGTGGTGCTGACCCGCTTGCCTTTCTGGTACCTGCCTGAAACCGGTGATATCTGATTATGGATACAGATAACAAACAACAACGTTCACGCCGCGGTATTTACCTGTTGCCGAACATGATTACCACCGCCGGTCTGTTCTCCGGTTTTTACGCCATTGTGGCGGCGATGAACGGCCGCTTTGAAGCAGCTGCGATAGCCATCTTTATTTCCATGGTGATGGATGGCCTTGACGGCCGTGTTGCGCGGTTGACAAATACGCAAAGTGATTTCGGGGTTCAGTATGACAGCCTTTCGGACATGGTTTGTTTCGGGCTGGCTCCGGCACTGATTATGTATGAATGGGCATTGCGCGATATGGTTAGCGTCGGTTGGGCAAAGCTCGGCTGGCTGGGTGCCTTTATCTATACCGCCAGCGCAGCATTGCGGCTGGCACGCTTCAATGCTCAGGTAGCCACCGCAGAAAAAAGTTATTTCAGAGGGTTGCCGAGTCCGTCAGCAGCCGGTGTGCTGGCCGGCCTGGTCTGGGCGGCCACTGATTTGGGTTTGAGAGGCGATGACGTGGTTTACCTTGTCTTCGTGTTGACGGTGTCGATGGGCCTGTTAATGGTCAGTAACATTCGTTATTACAGCTTTAAGGAATTCCATTTCAATAACCGGGTCTCCTTTGTTGCGATTCTGGTTGTTGTGCTGGTGTATGCCTTTGCGTCGATCGATCCGCCCAAGGTTCTGTTTCTCAGTTTTCTGGGATACTCCATTTTCGGGATTATCTACACCCTGGTGGGGATCAGGAACCGGCGCAAGTCAAGAAAACGCGGAGAATGACGGCCGTCAGGGGTTGGCAATCTGAGGACTTTATAATAGTCTTTAACCATGGTTCGCTGTAAAAATACAATCTGTGGTTCTTTTCAGGATCCGGCCAGGGCCGGTTTCCTGCTGCTGTTATCCCTCCTGCGACTGCTGCCTGCGGGCAGATAATCCATATGCCTGGCGAGGTAAAACGCGGCAAAAAACAATATTTTATTTTCAGCAACCTGAACTGTACAGGTTTGGTGAATTGAGGTGGCCCGTGATGCAGGCAGGTGACGGGACCCTGATGGAGTCTAATGATGAGTAATCATGACAAATTAATAATTTTTGATACCACCTTGCGTGATGGCGAGCAGAGTCCCGGGGCATCCATGACGCGTGACGAGAAGGTGCGCATTGCCAAGGCACTGGAGCGGATGCGCGTTGATGTGATTGAAGCCGGTTTTCCGATTGCCAGCCAGGGTGATTTTGAAGCAGTTAGTGCGGTGGCTCGTGCAGTGACAGAGAGTACCGTTTGTGGACTGGCCCGGGCGCTGGACAAGGATATAGACCGTGCCGGTGAGGCGCTGAAGCCGGCTGCATCGGCACGTATACATACCTTTATAGCGACATCACCGATCCATATGAAGATGAAGCTGCGCATGGAGCCTGACCAGGTGCTCGAGCAGGCGGTGAAAGCGGTCAGACGGGCGCGGCAATATACTGACAATGTCGAGTTTTCTCCGGAAGATGCCGGCCGTTCGGAGACGGACTTCCTCTGCCGTGTGCTGGAAGCCGTTATTGATGCCGGTGCCACGACGGTGAATATACCGGATACCGTTGGTTACAACCTGCCGCACCAGTTCGGTGAATTGATTCGTACCTTGATTGAAAGGGTTCCCAACTCAGACAAGGCAGTGTTCTCGGTGCATTGCCACAACGACCTGGGTCTTGCCGTTGGTAATTCGTTGTCAGCTGTACTGAATGGCGCGCGTCAGGTTGAGTGCACCATAAACGGGCTTGGCGAGCGCGCCGGTAATGCCTCGCTGGAAGAAGTCGTGATGTCGGTGCAAACACGACAGGATATCTTTCCCTGTAAAACCAGCCTTGATACTACGCAAATTATGACGTGTTCGCGGCTGGTTTCGAGTATTACCGGTTTTGCCGTACAGCCGAACAAGGCGATTGTCGGTGCAAATGCCTTTGCGCATGAATCTGGTATCCATCAGGACGGTGTCCTCAAGAGTCGCGAGACCTATGAAATCATGCGCGCACAAGATGTCGGCTGGTCCGAGAACCGCATTGTGCTTGGCAAACACTCGGGCCGGAATGCCTTTCGAACGCGGTTGAAAAAACTGGGTGCTGAATTCGAAAGTGAAGAAGAGCTCAATGCTGCATTTACCCGCTTCAAGGATCTTGCTGACAAGAAGCATGAGATTTTTGACGAGGATTTACAGGCGCTGGTGACCGAGTCAGGACTGGAATCAGAAAATGACTGGGTCAAACTGGTATCTCTCAAGTCGTGTTCTGAAACCGGTGAGACGCCGCAGGCTGATCTGGTTCTGTGGATTAATGGTGCAGAGAAGCAGGCTTCATGCTCCGGCGGTGGCCAGGTCGATGCGGCATTCAAGGCCATTGAAACGTTAATCAACAGCGGTACCGAACTGGAGTTGTACTCGGTTAACAATATTACCAGTGGCACAGATGCTCAGGGTGAGGTGACGGTACGACTGAAGCTGAATGGGCGGATTGTCAACGGGCAGGGGGCGGATACTGACATCGTTATCGCTTCAGCCAAGGCTTATATCAATGCAATCAACAAGATTGTTGAACCTGAGAATCGCGCACATCCGCAGTTGGGTGATGTTTAGAGTGGATGCCTGCATGATTACGCAAAACCTGAAAAACGAGTATTTGCAAGCGATGGGAGTGCAACGCTGGCTTGTACGGGCAGCGGGTGAAAGTGCCGTGAATGATGGCTTGCAGGTGCTGGCAAATGATATTGCTGAACCGCTAGCCCATGACTGGGCAGGACTGGAACAACAGGTGTCCGCTTGTAAAAAATGCAAGCTGCATGAGACCCGCACGCAAACGGTGTTTGGGATTGGTAATCGACAGGCAGACTGGCTGATTATCGGTGAGGCGCCGGGTGCTGAAGAAGATCGACAGGGTGAGCCATTTGTCGGTGCTGCCGGCAAACTGCTTACCGAGATGTTGTTTGCAGCAGGGTTCAGTCGGGCAGACGTATATATCGCCAATATTTTGAAATGCCGTCCACCCGAAAATCGAGATCCTGCGCCGGAAGAAGTTGCCTGTTGCAATGCCTATTTACAGCAGCAAATAGCTTTGATGCAACCGCAGCTGATTCTGGCGGTTGGCGGCGTTGCTGCGCATAACCTGTTGCAGACGAATGAGAAGGTCGGACAAATGCGCGGTACGTTGCATCACTATGGGGAGACTAATATTCCCCTGGTTGTGACTTACCACCCGGCGTACCTGTTGCGTTCGCCACTGGAAAAGCGCAAAGTTTGGGGTGACCTGCAATTTGCACAAGCTGTCTATAAGCGGCTGCGTGCCGAATAAAAAAGAGTCTTTTTATTGGTTATGAGCGCAATCCTGAAAGAACCCGCCCTCGAATACAGACCGATGCGAGAGGGTGATCTGCCGGAAATAGTTGCCATTGAGCAACAAAGTTATCCGCATCCCTGGACACAGATAATCTTTGGCGATTGCCTGCATGCCGGTTATAGCTGCTGGGTCTGTGGCCGAAATGGCATGATTGAGGCCTATGGCATCATCAGCATGGCGCTCGGAGAAGCTCATTTGCTTAACATCTGTGTGTGTAAAGAGTCCCGACTGCAGGGCATTGGCAGGAAGATGCTTCGACATCTGGTGGGGATCGCGCGGCGGCATAACACGGATGTGGTGTTTCTGGAAGTACGTCCGTCAAACGTTTCGGCGCGTGCCCTTTATGAGGATGAGGGGTTTAACGAACTGGGCTGCCGGCGTGATTATTATCCTGCCGGCGATGGCCGTGAGGATGCATTGATACTCGCCCGTACCTTGTAACTCATTGTTTTATAAAATCCCGGCGACGTGACCGGCGCCATCAGGTAGAATACGCGCCTTTCTGATAGCTGGATTTTCCTGTTTGACATGAGTAACTCTGAACAAGAGGCGGTACGACGCCGTACCTTTGCCATTATTTCCCACCCGGATGCGGGCAAGACGACCCTGACTGAAAAGTTACTGCTGTTTGGTGGTGCTATTCAGCTGGCAGGCACGGTGAAGGGTCGCAAGGCCGCACGTCATGCAACCTCCGACTGGATGGAGTTGGAAAAACAGCGCGGTATTTCTGTGACATCTTCTGTCATGCAGTTTCCGTACAATGATGCAATCGTGAACCTGCTCGATACCCCGGGCCATGAAGACTTTTCGGAAGACACCTACCGGACGCTGACTGCAGTTGATTCCGCGCTCATGGTAATCGACTGTGCCAAGGGTGTTGAGGAGCGTACCATCAAGCTTATGGATGTATGCCGGTTGCGTGACACGCCGATATCCACATTCATCAACAAACTTGATCGTGAAGGCCGCGACCCCATCGAGTTGCTGGATGAGGTGGAAGAAGTTCTCAAGATCAAGTGCGCGCCGATTACCTGGCCTATCGGTATGGGGAAGCGCTTCAAGGGGATTTATCACATACTTAACGATGCTGTTCATCTGTACGAGCCGGGTAAGAATAACCAGCGACAGGGTGTCGATATTATCCAGGGGCTTGATAACCCCCAGCTGG
This sequence comes from uncultured Gammaproteobacteria bacterium, assembly GCA_905480305.1. GTDB lineage: Bacteria > Pseudomonadota > Gammaproteobacteria > UBA9214 > UBA9214 > UBA9214. The sequence continues at coordinate 6,554 of CAJQPV010000333.1, forward strand.
ATGTGGTGCTTGGTGACCAGGCAGATGAATTACGTGAAGAAATTGAGTTGGTTGCAGGCGCCAGCCATGAGTTTGACCAGCAAGCCTATCTTCGCGGCGAAATAACTCCGGTTTCCTTCGGTTCGGCGATTAATAATTTTGGTGTTAACGAATTGCTGGAACATTTTGTCAGCATTGCGCCGTCACCCTTGCCGCGAAAAACAACGACCCGGACGGTTGAGCCGACGGAGGACAAGTTTTCAGGTTTTGTGTTCAAGATACAGGCAAACATGGATCCGGCACATCGTGATCGCATTGCTTTTCTGCGGATTTGTTCCGGTAGCTATAAAAAAGGCATGAAGATGCGGCATGTTCGCATAGGCCGTGATGTGCAGGTATCAAATGCGGTGACTTTTCTTGCTTCGGACCGCGGGCATGTAGAAGAAGCCTGCACCGGCGATATTATCGGCCTGCATAACCATGGCACTATCCGTATCGGAGATACCTTTACCCAGGGGGAAGATCTAAAGTTTACCGGTATTCCGAATTTTGCTCCGGAGTTGTTTCGACGCGCCATTCTGAAGGACCCACTACGGATGAAAGCGCTGCAGAAAGGCCTGGACCAGTTGTGTGAAGAGGGCGCTACCCAGTTACTTCGACCGATGAAGAATAATGCACTGATACTGGGCGCAGTGGGTGTGCTGCAATTTGAGGTGGTAGCGCACCGGTTGAAATCTGAGTATAACGTGGAATGCCAGTTTGAGTCTGTGTCTGTTGCGACAGCGCGCTGGATAGAATGTGATGATCACGCAATGGAAGAACAGTTCCGTGCCAAGGCGTATGACAATCTGGGTGAAGACCAGAGTGGCGCGCTTGTTTATATTGCGCCGACGCGGGTGAATCTTGATCTGGCTATTGAGAAATGGCCTGAGATAAGGTTTCTGTCTACACGGGAACATTAGGCGCTTTTCAGAAGTCAATCCAGCTGACGATGTGCTCTTCCAGTTGTTCCTCCGGTACACGGTCTTCGCCAATGGTGCGGTTACGAACAGATATTTTTGCCTCGTGAACGGTATCCGGGTTACCGGAAACCAGTGGGTGCCACCATTCCAGATCAAGTCCATGCGCAAGCCGTCGATAGGCGCAGCTGACAGGCAGCCAGTCATAGTGCTGCCGGTCTGTGGGTGATAACACCAGGCAGTCCTTTACCAGCGCTATCCGCTCCGGGTAGTTTTTACAACGACAGGTTTCATCGTTGAGCAAGCGGCAGGCAACATTAGTGTAAAAGTATAAGCCGGTATCAATATCTTCCAGTTTTTGCAGGCAACACCGGCCGCAACCGTCACAGAGTGACTCCCATTCTTCGGGTGTCATCTCCTCCAGTGTTTTTGTGTTCCAAAATGGCAGTGCTTCTGTAACCATGGTGATATCTATTGGTGTTCAGAGCCTATTATCCATGAAAATCATGATTTATTCCGGACAGGTAAAGTGAGCGGTACCCGGCAGAAATGGGGCTGGGCCATGTATGACTGGGCAAATTCGGCTTTTGCAACCACGGTGATGGCCGGTTTTTTTCCTGTTTTCTTCAAGGAATACTGGAATTCCGGGGTGGATGCCGCTACCAGCACCTTCAGGCTCGGTATGGCTAATTCACTTGCAAGCCTGTTGATTGTCCTGCTGGCGCCATTGCTTGGTGCTATTGCCGATTGCATGAGCCGGCGCAAGGCCATGTTGTTTTCATTTGCCTTTCTTGGGGTGTTAATGACAGCCGGGTTATATCTAATCGGTGAGGGCGACTGGTTCCTTGCAGCTTTTTTGTATGTGCTTGCCTTGATTGGCTTTTCCGGGAGTAATGTATTTTACGACTCGCTGCTGCCGTTTGTGTCCCGTAAAGATAAAATCGACCAGACATCTGCGCTTGGTTTTTCGATGGGATACCTGGGGGGTGGCATACTCTTATCAATCAATGTATTGATGGCGTTGCACCCGGAAAAATTTGGTCTCGCTGACGGGGCAGCAGCCATACGCATATCATTTCTGATGGTTGCTGCCTGGTGGCTGATTTTTTCTCTGCCGTTGATGTTGCTGGTTGAGGAGCCGGATGGAAGTGCTTCAGGCTGGTCAGTAAATGTGTTGCAAGCAGGTTTTAAGCGGGTGTGGACAACGTTGCAGGAAGTCAGGCAGCTTCGAAATATCTGGTTATTTCTGGTTGCGTACTGGTTATACATAGATGGTGTTGACACGATAGTTCGCATGGCCGTTGACTATGGATTATCTCTTGGCTTTGATCAGAACAGCCTGATTACTGCGCTTCTCATAACCCAGTTCACGGGGTTTCCCGCAGCCATTGCCTTTGGCTGGTTCGGCGGACGTTACGGACCGAAGACAGGTATTTTTATTGGTCTGGCTGTTTACATCGTGGTTACAGTCTGGGCATCGGTAATGGATTCAGTTTCCGAGTTCTATTATCTCGCTTTTCTCATTGGACTTGCGCAAGGTGGTATACAGGCTCTGAGTCGTTCGCTGTATGCGCGGATGATTCCGCCTGATCGCAGTGCAGAGTTCTTTGGTTTTTATAATATGCTTGGAAAATTTGCGGCTATCCTGGGGCCCGTTATGATCGGCTGGGTGGGCGTTATTTCGGGTAATCCACGTACAGGGATACTTTCATTGCTTGTTTTATTTGTAGTGGGTGGCTTCATCTTGACGAAAGTTAATGTGCCGGACTCGAAAGAAATACCAGTGAGGTAAGGTTCTGTGTGCCTATCAGACTGGGGGAAGTCCATTCTTGTGGCAGATTTTGTATGTCTGCCGTTTGTAATTCACAATCACAAACTCAACAGTAGCGGAATCAGGTAGTCATTATTTTGACTTCAGTAGCTATGGTAGGTCTCTACTGTTTAGTTTCGGTGCTTAGCTGCCCTCTGTCTGGCTAAAATATGTGGCTTCTACTTGGTATTTGTCTGGTTGTTGATGTAAGGATATTTTATGAGGAAAAATATTATTATCTTTGAAACAATGAGATATATAAATACACCTTGACGAGTAGGGTTTTTATGAGATACTCCGGCTGGGGTGCAATGGATGTGTGCTGCCATTAATGAAAATGACTAGTGGCCATCATTAGTGCCTATAAGTTGGAGGAATAATGGAAAGTAAAGATTTTGATAATTATTACAGTCCCCAGTTTTTCAAACAGGTTGCTGTTGATTTTGAGCCAGATAGTGGTGTGGTTTGGGTGTGCATGAAGCCATCTGGTCGTGCTTGTATAACGCCAGGGTTGCTCAGGGAGTTGAGGCGTTACCAGCAGGGATTGGTGAGATGGGGTGGTAAATACATTAGTGGAAATAAGTTATACCCAGTTGAGTATCAGGTAACAACATCCGGCATCAAAGATGTATTTAATTACGGTGGGGATCTAGAGCTATTCCTTCATTCGATAACAGATAATGACCGCGATGCGCTTATAAAATATGGCATTTCTTGTATTGATGTCGTATATGCAAATGCTACAAATTATAATCTTCCAATAACAACTATATCCCTCGTTTCAGGTGATGCATTGGGCGGGGGGCTTGAGGGTGCGTTATCAAGCGGCATTGTGGTTGCTGAGTGCGGCGTAAAAATGGGATTCCCGGAGATAATGTTTAACTTATTTCCAGGAATGGGCGCATACAACTTTCTTTGTAGAAGAGTGTCTCCATCAGTTGCAAGGAAAGTGATTACAAGTGGGCAAGTCTATACCTCAGAAGAGTTCTATGAAATGGGTATCGTTGATTTGCTTGCTGAGAAAGGTAAGGGGGTAGAAGTCGTGGATTCCTTTATCAGGAAACACAAGCGGAATAGAAACGGATACTGTGCGTTTGATCTTGCGTCGCAGCAAGTGCACCCGATAAGTTATGAGAGTCTCTATAATGTAGTTAAAATATGGGTGGATGCCGCAATGAGGCTGACGAGCAAAGATCTAAAGATTATGGAAAGGCTGGCCAAGGCTCAAGTGCAAAGAAGGCCAGGCAAGACAGGCGGTGTTGATAATCGTCAGGGTATAATGGACGGAGGTTATGTAAAAGACCCCGTGAAAATTATGTGGTAGTACGGGTTTGATGTAGCCTGTTTCTCTCTCAGTTGGTGCTGCTAGCTTTAAAGGCGATGTAGGTGTCAAGTTTATTTCTGGTATCTTCAAGCGCAATTATTAGCTTCTGTAGGATGGATATATACACAGAGCTATTTGTTTCAGGAAGAAGAAGAGTCTTGCAGTAGTCATGGATCCTCTGTGCCCCTATGCTCCCGGAGCTTCCTTTTAGGGCGTGTGCATGTTCAAGGAATATTTTATGTTCATTGCTAGATAGTGCAATCTCCATGTCCATGAGTAACCTGTTTGTTTCGTTGTAGAAGCCAGTTACAAGTGTATTTATAAAATCATTGTCGCCTGAAATAGAAATTATACTGTTTACAGTATCATAGTTTATGATGTCATCTTCATTGCTTGCAATGACATTATTATTGTAGTTTTCTTCGGTTCGCTGGTTGTCTAATGTTGAGGTATCTTTGCTATTAGCTAGCGAATGTATGGTGGCAATTAACTCTTTTGAGTTGATTGGCTTTGTAAGATATGCATCAACGCTTGCTTCTTTGCATTCAAGCATTGCTTCTGTTGTTACATTTGCGGTTAGAATGATTATGGGTAATGAGTGCTTTCCTGTGTTTGTAAAGTTGTAAATTTTTGCAGCTTCAATTCCGCCCATCACGGGCATCTGCATATCCAAGATTATCATGTCAAAATGTTTGTTGTCTAATGCTTCTAAGGCCTCTTGTCCATTGGGAACAATATGAGGGGTATGCCCTGCATGTTCCAATATTTTTGTGATCACAAGCTGATTAGTTTTGTTGTCTTCGGCAACAAGAATTTGAAGATTGCTGGCTTCTCCTCCTAGGGATTTCTTATATTCTAATAGATCGGCAATATTATTCTCGTTACACGTTGGCATGTTGGTAGCATGAATTGCGTTAAAAAGAGCGGATTTATCAAATCCAGCTATGAGTATGTTAGTGTACCCAGAACAGTAGTATTGTTCTTCAATTGCTTTATCCGCTTCATCTAATATGATGAATATAGGAATGTCTTTTGTTCTTGGGTTGTTGTTCAGAGTAGAAGCAAGTTGCTCTTCATCAAGATTAACGAGCGAATGATCAGCAATAATGGCGGTGATCGGTGTTTGTGCTGTGGTGTTATTTTTCATAATAGAAGTAGCGAGTACGATGCTATCTACGCTTGTATAGCCGATTCCCCAGCTATCCAAAGATTCTTCAATAGAATTACAACCATGTCTGCGTACAACCAGGATATTGTTGTTTTTGAGTGTTGCCTCACCTGAAATGTCATTTTCAATGAGCTGTTTCCTAAAGGGGATTTCTAACCAGAATGTGCTTCCAGAGTTGATGACGCTGTGTATTCCAATCTGGCCCCCCATTAAATTTACAATTTGCTTTGATATCGTTGTGCCGAGACCTGTGCCTCCGAACTTGCGTGTCGTAGAGCTGTCAGCTTGTGTGAAGTGCTCAAAAATGTTCTTTTGTGCCTCAAGTGGGATACCAATACCGGTGTCGATTACCTCCATTCTTATAAGTGCGGTATCGTTATCTTCAGAAACTGTTGTGATCCTAAGCTGGACGTTTCCATTGGCTGTGAATTTTATAGCATTACCAATGAGGTTTATGAATACCTGTCTGAGGTGGTGTGGGTCTCCAATTAAGCGGAATGGGGTTGAGGTGGATATGTGCGAGATTAACCGTAATCCTTTTAGTTCTGCTTGAATGCGCATCATTGCGATTGTATTGTTGACTAAGTGGTGTAAGTCAAATTCAGTATTTTCTATGCTGAATTTTCCGGCTTCAATCTTTGAAATATCAAGAACATCTTCAATTAGTGATAGTAAGGTGTTCGCAGATGCTTGCAGGGTATTCGATAATTCTTTCTGTTCTTTGTTGAGAGGAGTGGCCATAAGAAGCTCACTCATACCTATGACGCCATTAAGAGGTGTTCTTATTTCATGGCTCATATTAGCCAGGAACTGGCTTTTTGATTTATTTGCCTCTTCAGCCGCAGCTATCGCATTTGTTAGCTTCTTAAGCAATGATGAAAAAAATACTGGCAAGACTATCAACCCGGTTAGTAGTCCCATCCCTGCCGTTCTTTGCTCTATCCAGTAATCAGTTGTTAGTAATACAGTAAGAAAACCAATAACCCCTAAAATTGTTCCGACAATAAGGTATGTCTGTCCGAAACGCATGCCATGCCCAACTATGAGCCATAGATATACCGAGAAGCATGCGGTTGCTTCGGCTCCACCCAAGTGCATCCCGTATGAAAATAATCCTATGTCAGTAATAAGTGTGAATATTCGTCGGGCGCTGGATTTTCCCGGAACTATTTTGAATGAGAGTAATAAAAGTAATGATATTGCAAAGTATGCGAGAACGAGTTCTACAACCGGTTGCTTGTGTATTTGTAATGCCTCTATCCCAGCATGATAATAATGGGCATAAAAATATGCTATTAATATAGGTATGATGACTATTCTTGCTGTAGCTTGAGATCGTTCTCTGGACGACTCACGCTTGAGCCGTTCAAGAGTAGCGTCTGGATAAGAACGCCATGGAGTAAAATTAAGCTTCTTGTAATTAGGTGCCATTATTCGGCTTTAGCTAACGGTGTATCAGGCAACATCCCCTGAATTTTTGTGATGTTATCTAGCTGCGACTTGAAGGCATCGAAGCATTCCGGGTCAAAGTGTTTTCCCTTGTGGCTGTCCATGTATTCAATGGCAGCCTGTGTTGACCAGGCATTTTTATATGGGCGTTCGGATACCAGTGCATCGTATACATCTGCAATAGCTACGATTCTTGCTTCAATCGGGATGTCGTTACCCTTCTTTCCGTAAGGGTAGCCTGTGCCATCGAACTTTTCATGATGACCAAGTGCAATAACGCCACCCATCTGCAGGAATTTTGACGGGCTGTCTTTTAGAATGTCGTAACCTATTACGGTGTGACTTTTCATCACTTCGAATTCTTCGCTTGTCAGTTTGGCTGGTTTCAACAGAATGTCGTCGCGGATGCCAATCTTGCCGATATCGTGCATAGGTGCAGCCATTTCAATAACGTCTGCCTCGTCTTTTGAAAATCCGAGCTGTTCTGCAATGAGACGAGAATATTTGGCCATGCGGATTACATGGTTACCGGTTTCTTCATCCCGGTATTCACCTGCACGTGCAAGGCGTAACAGGGTTTCACGTTCTCGCATGCGAATTTCACTGGTTGCCTCTGCAACCCGGCGCTCCAGCCATCGTGACCGGTCGCTGATTATTCTGTATTGCTGATGCTGTGTGAGCAGGTTGCGGCAGCGTGCACGGCATTCGTGGTGATCAACCGGTTTCATCAGAAAGTCAGTTGCGCCAACTTCCAGTGCCTCATAACGGACATTCTTGTCTTCAATAGAGGTAACCATGATGACCGGTATATGGGTTAACG
>CAJQPV010000334.1 GCA_905480305.1 uncultured Gammaproteobacteria bacterium
CTGGCTGTAACAGACAGCACGGCGCGTGCCGGTGGACTTGGTGCGGCGCTGAAACGTGTTGAACCTGAAGGTAGTAACAGTGTGCGTGTCTGGCTGGATGGTGCCTCTTTTGACGTGTTAATCAAATGGCTGGGTACCCTCGGTATGCGGCACGGGATCGATGCCAGCAGTGTGACGCTGGAACGTAACGAGGCAGCCGGGCTGATCAATGCGCGCCTGACCCTCGAGGCTGCGCCATAGTGCAACGTGCATGGCGTTTGATTGCGCTGGGAGTTGCCGCTTATCTGCTGATACTTGTTACTACGTTTCCGGCGGCGCGCCTTACCGGAATGCTGGAACAACGGCTATCCGATTTATCTATTCTTGCGGTATCCGGTTCCGTGTTTTCAGGGAAGGCCGGCCGGGTTGTCTGGCAGGATCTCGATCTGGGGAGCATGCACTGGCAATTCAGCCCGCTTGCGTTACTGTTAGGCAGGGTCGAATATTCTGTAGAGTTGATGCATCCGGCCAACGCCGGGCAGCTGGCAGCCGGCATGACCTTGTTCGGTAATGCCTATGTACATGATCTGGAATTGAAGTTGTTGCCCGACCGGATAATCAATCACTACTCCCCGGTTGAGGTACAAACCGGCGGCGAGTGGTGGCTGGATTTTGAGGAAATTGATGTGAATGATGTATTTTCCGGGTCGACCAGTGGAACGATTGCATGGCAGGATGCAGTTATCCTGGCACCTGTAAACATGGTGCTTGGCCAGCTCAAGCTGGACGTGCAGGGTAATAATGCTGCCCTGCTCGGAGAGATCGTGGAGGGTGGCGCCCTGGGCGCTTCAGGTAACGTGTCGTTGCTGGTGGACGGTGGCTACCAGCTCGATATCACATTGCAGCCGGGACCCGATGCTACCGCAGAAACGTTCGATATGCTGGAGGATGGTGCCCTGTTACAGTCCAATGGCAACTACCTGATCCGGCAATCGGGTCAGTTTTAACTGGCGCAGGCTGTTGTACCGGTAGCACTATGGATTCACTGAACCTGTCTGTACCAAAGCAGCATGATTATAACGACCCGACTGTCGAGCGGGACGTTGTGCGTCTGCATTACTGGCTCACCAACCTGCCATTGATGGATGTAGTGGAGACGGTGCGGCTGGTGATCAGCGCGCTGGATGCGATGAATGAACAGAAGCTTGATGTGCAACAGCGCTACGAGTTTCTGGAGGTCTATCGTGCCACCGCGCACCGCCTGTTTGTCACGGTAGACCCGCTGCATTTACGTCAGCTGGCCCTGTCGAAGTCGCAGCGCAAGGAGGCCATTGAAGGTGTAGAGCGCCTGTTTGCCAGCATGACGGGCGGTTACAAGTTGATCGTCACCCAGGTCTACAGGTATGGCGTGCAGGGTAAGCCGGATGCGTTGCTGGGTCCGGCCATCAATCGCTCACTGGAGCAGCTGTCATTCTCATTGCTGGACAATTACCGTTTCTACAGTGAGGTGCAGCCGTCGCTGGTTGCCGAATCACATCAATTATACCGCCTCGCACGTCATCATGGACTGCTTGAGTGCCGTGTCGAAAGTAACGCGGACGCAGATATATCAGTCAGTATTGCGGCGATCTACCAGACCAGCATGTTGTTGTCGCTGACTGATCCGTTTCGACTGGCAGAAGGCGAGGTAGGGCTGTTGTATGACGTACTGTTGCAGCATGCGCAGAGCTGCCGGATTATTCCGGGCAGTCAGTGGTCCGGCAGCGGTGAAGGTTTGTTCCTGTTAAATCTCGACAGTGACGCACTGCCGGTGCCATGCAGCAGTCTGCACTCGCCGGTGACAGTTAAAGAGTCGTACATACTGGATGCCACTGCAGCACTGGCAGCCGTGCGCGAGCGCCTTGCAAAGACCCCCGCAAAAGTAAGGATGCAAAGTCCTGAAGCGATGGTGCTGCGCCGTCTGTTGCCGGAGCTCGAGGCTGCGGACAAGCGCAGGGAACAGCGTAACCCGGATGGTCGCTGGATCAATCTGTTGCGGGGCGTGGAAAATATTCATGGCTGGCTTGGCCGTGCCGCGCAAAAGGGAGTGGCTGATGCTGTTGATGCGCAGCAGGCAGTGATTGAGACAGCCGCTTGCCGGGTGCTTGATTCCAGTGATAATGGTATGAAGCTGACGTGGGAAGGTGGTGGCGTCGGTGACGCCCGTGTGGGTGATCTGATTGGTGTTATTGAAGCGCGGCACGGGCGGGAATCAATTGGACTGGGCATGATTCGTTCAATCCGCGTATATCGCAAGGGTGGCATGGAGGTCGGCCTGCAGCTGATGCCGGGTGGTCTTGGTGCGGTTTCCTGCCATGCGCCCGATGAGCCCGATAAGGTTGCGATACGTGCGTTGTTCATGCCGGCCATTGATGATGAGGAGATCGCTGCAACACTGGTGGCACCGAAAGGTTTTTACAAAGAGGCACGGCAACTGCTGATTGATGTTGGTGGTCGGGAAGTCAGGGCACGTGCCGGACGCCTTGTGATTGACAGTCCGGTGTTTGATCGCTTTGAATTTTCCGCCGAGTAAGTCGCAGCGCCTGTGCGCGGGACAATGCAGAAACGTCATGTTACGCTTTGCTTCACCGTGAACCAGTAGTTATTCGAGTTTTCCATGTCCATAGCAAGAAATGTCCCCGTCGGTGTTAAAATAACCACCGAGAACAAGTGCGGTTTCTGTACCAATTCCAAATGTTGCACCTATATCACCGAAGAGCTGGTGACACCACGTTCCATGCGCGACTTCGATCACATGCTGTGGCAGTTGTCACATCGTGATATCCAGGCATACAAGGACGAGGATGGCTGGTATTTGCTGATTAACAATGCCTGTACGCACCTGCTCGCGGACGGACGTTGCGGTATCTATGATGACCGGCCGATTATCTGCCGCGAATATACCAATGATTTCTGCGAGTTTGACCAGGACTCAAGCGAGGGTTTTGAGCTGTTCTTTGACGGTTATGATGCGCTGCTGAAGTATGTGCGCAAGCGTTTCAAAACATGGGGCCAGTTTGCTGCAAGCCGGGATCAGCAGCTGAA
>CAJQPV010000335.1 GCA_905480305.1 uncultured Gammaproteobacteria bacterium
GCGCCATAACCCACGACGCGGTCACGGGGCCCTGCGGTGTCACCGGAATTCCGCAGGTCAATCGTTTTCATGTGCAAATGATGCCGACGGGCATACAGCAGTAGTCCGCCAACCGGGCTGCTGCCGCAGGCGTCGTGGTGATCAATGTCTTCATATGCCAGCGACTCAATGGACCGGGAGGTCGCCCGGTCAAGTTTTGTGGCTGTTTCATAATCGTGGTAATGGCTGAGATCGGAACTGATAATCACCAGCGTCTCGCTAGAACCCCAGAGTAACTCAATGACTTCGGAGACTTCTTCTGTGGTTGTTTCACCGACCAGAATGGGCACCAGACTAAAGTCATGCAGGGTTTTCTGCAGAAACGGCAGGTGTACTTCCAGGCAATGTTCAGCCGCGTGTGCTTCATCGTCGATACTGACCTGTTGCAGTTGCTCAAGCTGCTGCAGTATTTCGGTATCCAGCGGTATCGTCCCGAGCGGGGTGCTGAATGCTGACGAGGACGGCAACACCAGTCCGCGTACGTATTTACGGTGTGCCGGGCCGAGCAGTATCACGCGAGTGATTGCGGCTGTGTTGTCTCCAAGGCGTGCATAACCGCTGGCAGCTACGGGTCCGGAATAGATATAACCGGCATGTGGCAGAATCATTGCCTTGGGTGGTTTTTCGCTACTCTTCCCGGCTGCCAGCAGTGTATCCAGCTGCTGGCACAGCTCGACGGGATCCAGCGGATAGAAGCTGCCTGCTACGGCGGCTTCCCTGATGTTATCAGTGATGCGTTTCCGGGCCATACAGCAAAAGTAGGGGTTGCAGCCGCTGATTTCAAGTCATCGGGGCACGACAGGGTGTCGGCACGTTACTGTCGCTGCAGAATAACGCCACCCAGCGGGGGTAGTGTCAGTAACAGTGATTGTGCATGGCCGTTACTGGGCTCGGGTGTGGTGCTGATGTGTCCTTTATTACCTACATCCGAGCCGTCGTAGTAGCTGGAGTCCGAGTTCAGTAATTCAGCATAGTCACCTGCTTCCGGGACGCCAATGCGATACTTGTGATGAGGGACCGGTGTGAAATTCAGCACCACAACGACAGCGTCGTCATCACCCTTGCGCAGGTAGCTCAGGATAGAGAAGTCGGAGGCGATGCAATCTATCCACTCGAAGCCTGCTTCGCTGAAGTCATAATGGTGCAGTGCCGGTTTTTCCCGGTACAGGCGATTGAGGTCACCAACCAGCGTTTGTACACCCTTGTGACACTCGTATTCAAGCAAGTGCCACTCAAGTCCGCCATTAAAATTCCATTCGCGACCCTGTGCAAATTCACTGCCCATAAACAGCAATTTTTTACCCGGGAAGGTAAACATATAGAGGTATAACAGCCGCAGATTGGCAAATTGTTGCCAGGTGTCGCCGGCCTGCTTGTAAAGCATGGATTGCTTGCCGTGTACGACTTCATCGTGGGAGAACGGCAGCATGAAGTTTTCAGTGTAGGCGTACAGCAGCCCGAAAGTCAGGTCGTTGTGGTGATACTTGCGGTGTACCGGGTCATGCGACATGTAGCGTAATGAATCATGCATCCAGCCCATATTCCATTTCATGCTGAAACCCAGGCCGCCTGCATCTACCGGTCTGCTAACACCGGGCCAGGCAGTGGATTCCTCTGCGATCATGACGGAACCGGGATACTCGGCATGAGTGATGGTGTTCAATTCCCGCAGAAAGGCAGCCGCTTCAAGATTTTCGCGACCGCCATAGATATTGGGAATCCATTCGCTGGCCGGACGTGAATAGTCGTGATAGAGCATGGATGCGACCGCGTCAACGCGCAGTCCATCGATATGAAATTCTTCCAGCCAGTAGATGGCGCTGGAGATCAGGAAGTTCCTGACTTCGTTGCGGCCGTAGTTGTAGATCAGTGTGCCCCAGTCGTGGTGTTCACCGCGACGCGGATCCGCGTGCTCATAGAGTGCCGTGCCATCAAAGTTTGCCAATCCATGCGCGTCCTTGGGGAAGTGCGCCGGGGCCCAGTCGAGCAGTACGCCAATATCATGCTGGTGGCAGTAATCGACAAAATAGCGAAAATCATCGGGTTCACCAAAACGACTGGTCGGGGCGAAGTAACCTGTGGTCTGGTAGCCCCAGGAAGCATCCAGCGGGTGTTCGGTCACCGGCAGCAATTCAATATGGGTGAAGCCGGTTTCTTTGACGTGATCGACCAACTGCGTGGCGAGTTGCCGGTAATTCATGAAATTGCCGTGCTCGTCTCGTCTCCATGAGCCAAGGTGAGCCTCGTAGACGGAAAAGGGGGCATGTTGCCAGTCGGAATTCTGGCGTTTCTCCATCCAGCCGCTGTCTTGCCAGCGATAGGCTTGAGGCGCGCTGGGTACGCACGTGGCATTGGCTGGACGCAGCTCGAACTGTTGCCCATAAGGGTCAGTTTTTAATGTGATATCACCTTTACGCGAGCGCACTTCGTATTTGAAGGCCTGACCGACGCTGAGGCCGGGTATAAACAGTTCCCAGACCCCGCTGTTACCCCGTACACGCATGGGATGGCAGCGTCCGTCCCAGTTGTTGAAATCACCCACGACGCTGATGCGTTCAGCGGAGGGTGCCCAGACAGCAAAGCGTACGCCGGGTATATCATCGACCTGTAAGCGGTGGGCACCAAGAATGCGGTAAATATGCCAGTGCCTGCCTTCACCAAAAAGGTGCAGGTCGAACTCGGAAAGTTGTGGTGGAAAGCAGTAGGGGTCGTAACTGACATGTTCGGCACCGTTGCTGTCGAGCCAGATAAGCCGGTAACGATCAGGTACCTGGTTGGCAGGACCGTGCCATGCGAACAGGTCGGTGTTGCCCATACGCTGCAGTGAGGCACCGTTTTCCGCGATGCGCACCCAGGCGGCACCGGGAATCAGTGCGCGCACCAGCACCTCACCGGCATAATTGTGCTTGCCGAGCAGGCTGAACGGATCATGATGACGGCATTCAAGCAGCCGCTGAATAGCGGTTGATATTTCCATCAAGGTAGACTTGCCTGTGTCGGTATGTAACATGGAATCAGATAAATACGAAGACCTGTCAGGGGGCCAAAATTTCTTTGCCGGATAACTATACAGTTAAAGGTCACCGCCATACAATACAGCCACCTTCTAAAGCCAAAACAGCTCAGACTATCTGCATGATCAATGACAACCCATCATAACCAACGTTTTGACCGCCGCCTGAATCGCAGTACCCTTGCCCTTATCCTGGCAGGTGGTCGCGGCTCACGATTACGACAATTAACCCTCTGGCGTGCCAAGCCTGCCGTACCTTTCGGCGGTAAATTTCGCATTATTGATTTCCCGCTTTCCAACTGCCTGAATTCAGGCATTCGTATGATCGGGGTTTTGACTCAGTACAAGGCGCATTCACTGATCCAGCACATACAGAACGGCTGGAGTTTTCTGCGTGGCGAGTTTAAGGAATTCGTCGAGCTGCTGCCGGCGCAACAACGTATTCAGGATTCCTGGTATTTGGGTACCGCAGATGCGGTTTATCAGAACCTTGACATTATTCGCACCCATAAACCCGATTACGTGCTGATTCTGGCGGGTGATCATGTATACAAGATGGACTATGGGCCCATGATCGCGCAACACGCCAACTCGGATGCGGACATGACGGTCGGTTGTATAGATGTGCCGTTTGACGATGCCAAGGGGTTTGGCGTGCTGTCGGTCGATACCGAGGGACGTGTTACCGGGTTCGATGAAAAACCCGACGAACCCCAATCCATTCCCGGCAAGCCGGGGCGGGTGCTGGCATCCATGGGTATCTATGTTTTTAATACCGATTTTCTGTATGAACAGCTCATCAAGGATGCGGATTCAACCTACTCAACGCATGATTTTGGCAAAGACATTATTCCGGCACTGATAGAGAAATACCGGGTTCACAGCTACTCCTTCCAGAACTCACCTCACGGGCAGGTCGCGTACTGGCGAGATGTGGGCACCATCGATTCATTCTGGCAGGCCAATCTTGAACTGATCGGCGTGTTGCCGGAGCTGAACCTGTACGATGATGACTGGCCGATCTGGACCTACCAGGAACAACTCCCGCCGGCCAAATTTATATTTGATGATGACGACCGGCGCGGCATGGCACTGGACTCGATGGTGTCGGGTGGTTGCCTTATTTCAGGCGCCACCGTACGCCATTCACTGTTGTTTTCAAATGTTCGCGTCAACTCCCACGCCATCTTGCAGGATGTGGTTATCCTGCCCAATGTTAAGATTGGCCGCCACTGCCGTATTACCAGAGCGGTTATCGACAAGGGCTGCGATTTGCCCGAGGGAACAGTGATCGGCGAGGATCCTGAATCAGATGCGGAACGATTTTATGTCAGTCCGGGCGGGGTGGTACTGGTAACGCCTGAAATGCTTGGCCAGGAAATACACCATGTCCGCTGATTCGCCTCTCAATATCGTGCTCTGCTGGCACATGCATCAACCACAGTACTGTGACCAGATAAGTGGAACCTACCAGTTACCCTGGACCTACCTGCATGCGACCAAGGACTATATTGACATGGCTGCGCACCTGGAGGCGGTGCCGGAATCCCGTGCGGTGGTTAATTTTGCACCGGTGCTGCTTGAGCAGTTATCAGATTATGCCGGACAGGTGAATGGCTTCCTGTCAGAGAACAAGGGCATCCGTGATCCGTTGCTGGCGGCGCTGGCTTGCCCGGTATTACCGAGCAACAAGGAACAGCGCATGGAGCTGGTCAGTGCCTGCCTGCGCGCCAACGAGCTGCGCTCGATAAAACGCTTTGAACCCTATCAGAAGCTGGCCGAGATGGCAGGCTGGTTTCATGAACACCCGTCCGGGATGTTGTATGTCAGTGACCAGTTTATAACCGACTTGCTGGTCTGGTATCACCTCGTCTGGATGGGTGAGACCGTGCGCCGCAGTAATAAGCTGGTAAAGCATTTAATGGAGAAGGGTACAGGCTTTACGCTGCATGACCGTCGCGAGTTGTTAAAACTGATCGGCGAGTTGCTCTCCAGTGTGATCGACCGCTACCGCGAGCTGGCAGAAAAGGGCCAGGTGGAACTCTCCATGAC
Source organism: uncultured Gammaproteobacteria bacterium (assembly GCA_905480305.1). Lineage (GTDB taxonomy): Bacteria > Pseudomonadota > Gammaproteobacteria > UBA9214 > UBA9214 > UBA9214. Next base: position 5,105 of record CAJQPV010000335.1, read on the forward strand.
GCCCTATGCACACCCGATTTTGCCCTTGCTGCTTGATATAGAAACGGCGCGTGATGCCATGCCGGATATTTCCATGCCGCAACTGGCGAGTTATCCCGGAGGTGAGGAGCGGGTTGACTGGCATATCCGGGAAGGGCTTGCCACCTTTGAACAGTATTTCGGCTCACGTCCGGCGGGTTGCTGGCCGTCAGAAGGGGGTGTCAGTGCCGCAGCCCTGCACAAACTGGAACAGCATGGCTTCAGCTGGGCTGCCAGTGGTGAGTCGGTATACCGTCACAGCCAGGCGAATAAAGAAAATAAATTACTCTCCGGCTGCAGCCTGTATCAGGGGTTCACGGTTGATGGCGGCAAGCTGGCTTGCTTTTTTCGTGATGATGGCCTCTCCGACCTGATTGGCTTTACTTATTCCGACTGGCACGCGGACGATGCGGTGGGCAACCTGATTGATCATCTGGAAAATATTGCTGCGAGCAGCCGTGACCAGGACAAGCCGCTGGTATCGATTATTCTTGATGGAGAAAATGCCTGGGAGCATTTTCCAGAGAATGGCTACTATTTTCTCAACACCCTCTACGAGCGTCTGTCAGAACATCCCGGACTCAGGATGACCACCTATAGTGAATACCTGTCCGAGTCTCGCCGCCTGCCGAACATCAAACGAATGGTGAGTGGCAGCTGGGTATACGGAACATTTTCTACCTGGATTGGCGACAAGGATAAAAATCGTGGCTGGGATATGCTGGGAGACGCCAAAAAGGTGTTTGATGAGACAGTGAAGGAGAACAACCTGAGCGGTGACCATCTGCTCGCGGCACAACACCAGCTGTCGATCTGCGAGGGATCTGACTGGTTCTGGTGGTTTGGCGATTATAATTCTGCCGACACCGTCAGCGACTTTGAGCGCCTGTTTCGAATGCACCTGTCGAACCTCTATACCATGATGGAAAAAGAGCCTCCCGAGTACCTGACAGAAGTGTTTGCTCACGGTGGTGGTGATCCGGCACAGACCGGCGTCATGCGAAAAGGCAAGTTCACCGGATAACGACTCGCATCCACTGGTGCAAAATCCCCTGACACAGCGCCGCGCCGGCGTGCTGTTACACCCGACATCGCTGCCGGGTGATCGTGAGCACGGTGATCTTGGAAGAAACTCCCGCCGTTTTATCGATTTTCTGCAGTCTGCCGGTTTGAGTGTCTGGCAAATGTTGCCGCTGGGTCCGACCCACACGGATGGTTCCCCTTATCAATGTCTTTCGGTGCATGCGGGTAACCCGGCACTGATCAGTCTTCATGACTTGTCGGATGCTGGCTGGTTGCCTGCAAAAATAGCCAGTCATCTGCCGCTGCACGCCTGCCTGCAGCAGGCACGCTCGGGTTTTGAGAAAACCGCATCACCGGCAGACAAGAAGGCGTACGCAGTATTCAAGACAGCGCAGGCAGTCTGGCTGGACGACTATGCGCTTTACCAGGCGATTCGTGCGGCACAGGATGGACAGGCCTGGTTTCACTGGCCGGTGGCCCTGCGCGATCGTGACCCGGCTGCGCTGGTGGATGTCGCTAAGGTACAGGCACAAGCCATCGATCAGGTATGCTTTGAACAGTATTTGTTTTTCAGTCAGTGGTCTATGCTGCGAGACTACGCCCACCAGCGTGGAGTTATGTTATTCGGGGATATCCCTATCTACGTGGCCCATGACAGTGCCGATGTGTGGGCGCATCCAGAGCTGTTCACTATTGACAGTGCCGGTGAGCCTGAAGTGGTTGCCGGTGTGCCACCGGATTATTTCTCGGCAACCGGACAACGCTGGGGTAACCCGCTGTATCACTGGAATCGCATGGCTGAGCAAGATTACAGTTGGTGGCTGGAGCGTTTCACCACCCAGTTCGCGTTATTCGATATTGTGCGTATTGATCATTTCCGGGGTTTCGAAAAGTTCTGGGAGATTCCGGCTCAAGCAGAGACCGCTGTTGACGGGCGCTGGGTGGAGGGACCTGGCGCTGCCTTGTTCGAATGTTTGCAGCAACACTTTGGCAGTCTACCGGTGGTTGCAGAAGATCTCGGTATTATTACGCCTGAAGTGGATGCGCTGCGATTGCAGTTTGATTTTCCCGGCATGAAAATCCTGCAGTTCGCATTTGACGGCGGTGATGATAATCCCTATTTACCGGAAAATCATGAAGCCTTGTCTGTTGTCTACACGGGAACGCATGACAATGACACCACCCTCGGCTGGTACAGCAGTCTGGATGATGCTGCACGAGAAAAGGTCAAGGCCCATATGCCTGAAGATTCGTCTGAAATGCCCTGGGCTCTTATCAGAACAGCACTTGAGTCAACGTCTGTACTCGCTATTATTCCGATGCAGGATCTGCTGGGACTGGGCAATGATGCACGCATGAATATGCCCGGGACAGCAGAAGGAAACTGGAGCTGGCGTTTCAGCTGGGATATGGTCTCTGCTGGTCTTGCCCGTAGTATCTTGACGCAGAATCAAAGGGCAGCGCGGATTGTGGGATCGTGAATCCTGATATTTGGGCCAACTCCGGATCTTTAGTACAGCAAAAACAGCGACCAGGGAATGAACGAAGCTCCGCTGCCCAAACAGCCATCAGCCTCAGGCAATAGAATCCTTTTGCTCGCAGATAACTGACGGTGTGAAAGCGGCACTATTAATCGTCTGCCTCTATTGTAGCCAGACCATCCAGCACCAGGGCTCGAGGGCTTATCCTGCCAATAAGTACGTTATCCTTTACAACCAGAATGCGTGTTAGCTTCAGTGATGACATGAGGCGCGAACAATAACGGATATCCATGTCGGGATCGACACTGATCGCTGGTTTGGTCATGATTTCATAGACATTCACACGGTCGGGTGCCCTGTCCCTGGCCAGCACCTGCTCCGCAATATCTGACACCAGTAACAGACCATACTCGTCATGTTCACTCCTTTTGTTGACGACGAGAACGGTGGTTTTCAGTCTGTTCATTTCGTGAAGAGCTTCCTTGATGGTCGCTCCTCCATCAATGCTGCCGTATTCTGTCTTCATTACATCTTTTACACAGACGCGCTTAATATTTGTCATCAATGCCATCTCCAGGGTGAGCCCTTTTATGCCGTGCCAGTAGCATAGCCGTATCGTGATTAATGCAAAAGCCCCGCATCGCCCATTACCCGGCAGTAACATTTGGGAATTACTGTCACGGCAAGTGATTGATGTACTCATTGAGACTCCATTGCCAGTGATCTCATCGCTGCATCTTCTCTAATGCATTAAAACCGGTATATTTTCTTTGGTCTATCTGCATGCCCTCCAGTCTTTGCCTTGTTACTATGAAATGCTGTGTCGATCACTTAAACCTGCCACGCAGGTCCGTGATTCAGATACAGTGTGTGATTGACACAGGTCGCGTTGCGCCGATACTTGTAAGATATGACGGAAACCCATTACCTCGCAGACATACTGATCCTGCTGGCGGCGGCGGTCATCGCCGTTCCGCTGTTCCAGCGGCTGGGTCTCGGCTCGGTTCTGGGGTACCTGGCTGCCGGCGCCCTTGTCGGCCCCTGGGGGTTCGGTTTCATCGACCAGATCGAAGAAATCCGCTATATCGCCGAATTCGGCGTGATCTTCCTGTTGTTTATCATCGGCATGGAACTGAGGCCTGCCCGTCTGTGGGCCATGCGGCGCATGGTGTTCGGCCTGGGCACCGCGCAGGTGATGCTGACAGGGCTCGCCATTGCCGGCCTGGCCCTGCTGTTTGACCAGCCTCCCAGGACAGCTTTAATTATCGGTTTCGGGCTGGCGCTATCATCGACGGCGTTTGGCCTGCAGATTCTGACCGAGCGCGGTGAACTCGGTACAGAGCGTGGTCAAACGGCATTTTCCGTGCTGCTGCTGCAGGACCTGGCGGTGGTGCCGCTGTTGGCGTTGGTGTCTCTGCTGGCTGCTGATACCGCACTGCTGGAGGGTATCGAGTTCGCGATACTGGAAGCCACGCTCGTCATCGCCTTCGTCATCCTCGCCGGCCGGTTTTTCCTGTCGCCGGTCCTGCGGCTGGTGGCGACCAGCCGCACGGCCGAGGTATTCACCGCCGCAGCCCTGTTCGCGGTACTGGGTACCGCCTGGCTGATGGAGGAGGTGGGCCTGTCGCTGGCGCTGGGGGCATTTCTTGCCGGGTTGATGATGGCGAATTCCCACTATCGGCACCAGTTGATTGCTGATATTCAGCCGTTTCGCGGCATCCTGCTCGGCCTGTTTTTCATGGGCGTCGGCATGTCCGTCGATTTTGGCTTGCTGGGCAGGCAAGGCATGTTGATTGCCGGACTGGTGCTGGGCCTGCTGCTGATCAAGTCGGTCATTCTCTGGGTCCTTTGCAGGATCATGGGTGTCGCTACTGCGAATGCCACGCGGGTATCGCTGCTGCTTTCGCAGAGCGGGGAGTTTGGCTTTGTGTTGTTCGGTCTGGCTGCCTTAAGCGGTATTCTGCCGGAGGAACTTTTCCATATGTTGACACTGCTGGTGGCGCTGACCATGGTCACCACGCCGTTCATGGCCAAGCTGGGTGAATATATCAACAGGCACCTGGCCAACATCGAAGACCAGCATGATGTCAGTACCAACCACATTATTGCCGGGCGGCCACATGTTATTATTGCCGGCTTCGGCCGTGTCGGGCGGCGGGTGTCAAAGATTCTGCAGGCCGGCAACGTTCCCTATCTGGCCATTGATAGTAATGCAGACCGCGTGCTTGACGGCAGGCGGGAAGGCTTCCAGGTCTTCTACGGTGATGCCAGTCAGGTTGATGTGCTGAAGGCAGCGGGTGCTGGACAGGCCGGTGTTCTGGTATGCACGCTTGACCAGACCTTGCCTGCCGTGCGGCTGGTCAATATGCTGCGACAACACTACCCGGAAATTTCCATTCATGCACGCGGACGTGACTGGCAACACTGCGAGCAGCTATTGAAGGCCGGGGCAACGATAGCCATCTCGGAAACGCTGGAAGCGAGCTTGCAGATCGGCGCGGCTGTGCTCGGCACTATGGGTATCCTTGAGGATGATGCCACCGAGCTAATCGAGTCCCTCCGCAAGAAATACTATGGATAGGCTGGCAACAGCCCTCGCCAGGACCAGGGGTGCAGGTCTTGTTAATTATTTTCTGCGTGGATGCAAGTAGCCGAAAACGACTGGCCCGATTAGATCAGGTAAATGACCGGTTTTGCTTGCGAGTGTAACTGTGGCTATTTCTATGTTGTCACTCAGATTAAAAACATTATGGCGCAAACCACTGCCGTTGTTGTTAACTGATCCCGTCGAGAAAACAAGTCCTCAGTTTTTGGTCTTGATGCTATCTCGCAGCAAACCGATACGCTCCAGCATCGATTCAGACAGTTGTTGTGCTGTCAGCATGACAGTTTCATCGCTGGCGTGTGTTACCACTGTGTCGTAGAACGCAAAGCAGCGATCACTGTCCGAGCGCAAGCGCTGCTGCAGGGCATCCGGGTCGTCTTTCATTGCTGCAGTTTTTCTTCTGTAGTTCTCTATTGATTCAATCGCCCTGGCAACATCCTCGCCGGGTTTGCCAACAGTTTTCAGCCGGGCCTCGGTATCCATCAGTATGCTGTGCGTGGCTGCGCTGAACATTCCCAGTTCGGGACTGATGTGCGTGAGGGTGTCCACATTGTCTGCGAGGCAGTGATCCGCGCTGACTGCCACCGAAAGCAGGTCGGCCAGTGTGTGGATGAGATGGGGTTCGATATCCGGTTCATCGCGACCGGTCTGCTGTTCTGCCCGCCAGGCACGGCGGCGCATGGCGCGCAGCAAAGCGGCATGACCAAGTTCTTCCCGGGCCAGGGTCTCTGCATGCTCGCGCACGCTTGCATCATCCGCCGTGGCGGCTACGTAGACATAAAAGTGAAATGCGCGTTCCTCGTTGTGTACCGCAAAGGCCAGTGCCCGGTAGGGTGTGCTGTATTCCGGATCGATGGCCTCATCGTCATAGTCGGTCGGCACCTGTGGGTCCTCCCAGACAACCGGTCCGATATCGGTACGCAGTTCGACGCCTTCGAGCTTTGCCCATTTCTCAATCATGTGCTCATGTGCCTGCTCTTCTTCGACCATGCGTTCGAACATGGCTGCGGCTTCCTGGTTGCCGTGCCGGTGCATGGCCTCGGCCAGGCGGGCGTAACGCCGAACGGCCTCGCGCTCTGCATACAGGGCGATGGACATCAGGTCGCTGGTTGTGCGTACTTCTATGTTCAGCATGGCAAGAGTTTCGCATAAACCCGGGCAGCCCACGATTGGTTTCTGCGACATTTTGACGCAGATCAAGTCATAT
>CAJQPV010000336.1 GCA_905480305.1 uncultured Gammaproteobacteria bacterium
CTGGTTGCCCATACGCGCCAGCATGGGCCGGCAGATACACAGCATCGCTGCGCTGGTTAGCGCAATCCACTGCATAAACAGCGAGATCAGGCCGAGATTTCCCCAGGCATTCTGCATAACACCCGGGCTCACCAGGGTAATAATAAAGGCCAGCAATTGTGCGATAACCACCACGGCAAACACCATGCGCACATCGCAAAAGCTTGGCAGAAAGAATGGCTCTGCCGTTTCGATACCGCTGTAATCTGTTAGCTGCTGATCGCTCATTTTTGCAGTTTCAACCCTGCCATCCCGGCATGCAAGTCTCGCCTTGAATCGCTCCGGCTGCCGGACACGACAAACGCAAAGCCGACCCGGATTGGTTATACTGCCGCAAAACAGGCCTGATGGTTAGCAACATGACAGACGACAACAGTTCAACAAAACCCTGGGGCGGACGCTTCACGGAATCGACCGATGCCTTCGTGGAGGCGTTTACCGCCTCGATTGACTTCGACCAGCGGCTGTATCGCCACGACATCGCCGGCTCGATCGCGCATGCCAGCATGCTCGCCCACACCGGCATCATTACCACAGAGGAGTGCAGTGCCATTGTTGCCGGTCTGCAAGGTATTCAGGCTGACATCGAGCAGGGCAACTTCGAGTGGTCGGTCGCGCTTGAGGATATTCATATGAATATCGAGGCCAGGCTGATCGAACGCATCGGCGAGACCGGTAAAAAACTGCATACCGGGCGCTCGCGCAATGACCAGGTCGCTACCGACCTGCGCCTCTATCTGCGTGATGAAATCGACGGCCTTTGCAGCGCTCTGAAGCGGCTGCAAACTGCACTGGTGGAGATCGCGGCACGCGAGGCCGACACCATCATGCCGGGGTTTACCCACCTGCAGGTTGCCATGCCTGTCAGCTTCGGGCACCACATGCTGGCCTGGGAGGCGATGCTGGAGCGCGACCATCAGCGCCTGCTCGACTGCCGCAAACGGGTCAATATTATGCCGCTGGGAGCCGCGGCACTGGCCGGCACCAGTTTCCCCATCGACCGCGCGTACAGCGCCAGTTTGCTGGATTTCGACGGCCCGGCCGGCAACTCGCTGGACGCAGTCAGTGACCGGGATTTCGTGATTGAATTCTGTGCGGCGGCGGCGCTGATCATGATGCATCTGTCGCGGTTTTCCGAGGAACTGGTACTTTGGTCATCGGCACAATTCGACTTTATTGAACTGCCGGACCGCTTCTGCACCGGCTCCAGCATCATGCCGCAGAAAAAAAATCCGGACGTCCCGGAACTGGTACGCGGCAAAAGCGGCCGTGTTACCGGTCACCTGCTGAGCCTGCTGATGCTGATGAAAAGCCAGCCACTGGCGTATAACAAGGACAACCAGGAAGACAAGGAACCGCTGTTCGATACTGTTGACACCCTGAAGGGCTCACTGCGGGTATTTGGCGACATGATGCCGACCGTGGAGATCAAACATGCCAACATGGCGGCCGCTGCAAAACAGGGGTTTTCTACGGCCACAGACCTGGCGGACTACCTGGTTCGCAAGGGTATCGCCTTCCGTGACGCACATGAACTTGTCGGGCGCGCGGTGCGTCATGGCGTCGAGACCGGCAAGGACCTGTCAGTGATGACACTGCAGGAACTGCAAGCCTTTTCCGCCGTAATCGATACTGACGTATTTGCGGTACTGACGCTGGAAGGTTCCATGTCGGCACGTGATCACACCGGCGGCACGGCACCGGCACAGGTACGTGCTGCGGCAGCTGCCGCCCGTGAACGCCTCAAGAGCCGCTGATAATCATACAAACAGGCATACAGACCGCTATAAACTGTCTGTAATCCCGCTCAACCCGGAACCGGAGTCGAACTGATCAATGCATGACATCCCCCTGCAAACAGCGCGTGCGCTACTGGACGACTGCCCGCTGGCGCTGCTGCTGGTAGCCGATGACGGTGCCATCTGTGGCTTTAACCGGGCATTCAGAACGCTCGTTGGTGACGCGGCCGACACGCTCAAGAATGCCACCCAGCCTGACGGACTGATTACACCCCTGCTGGGACCCGGCACAGTGATTAACTGGATCATGCCGGATGGCGATGAACGCTGGCTGGCGGTATCAATCACAACCCTTGAAGAAGCACCGGGATTTAGCGCGCGCTTCTATATCGATGTCACGGAAAAGTTACGCTTCAAGAAAGAGCGCGACAGCCTGCAGACCAGGCTCGCTGAAGAATCCCTCAAGGATGGCCTGCTCACCAGTCTGCTAAGCCGCTACGGAATACAAATATCCATCGAACCGATGGTATCGCGCAGCCGCCGCTATAATGCCGACCTGTCCATTGTCACCATGAGCATAGAGACCGACGGAGATCGCAACAAAACCCTGCGCAATATCGTCTCCCTGCTGAGCGACCAGACCCGCTGGGCCGACCTGGTCGGCTGTAATGCCAACCGGGATTTCATCCTGGTGCTGCAGGAAACCACGCAAGACTCGGCACTGGTGCTGGTGGACAAACTGGCGGCACAGATCGAACGCCTCAACGAGTCGGCAGCCAACCGGGTAAGCGCCTGTTTCGGGGTTACCCAGTGCCAGAAAAACGACGATGCTGCCTCCATGCTGGATCGTGCGGAATCAGCGCTTGCAGATGCGCGCAGCAACGAAAGCGGCACCTCCATCGCCACCTGAGCCAGCCATAGCGGCCGCTGCTCAGCCTGCCGGCGGTACCAGCCGTTGCAGCAGCCAGTCGCGTATGTCACGCAACTCTTCCGGACAGAGCGCATGCTGCATCGGATAGCTGTGCCAGTCTATTTGATAACCCTGTTGCTGTAGAATATCGCGGGATTGCTGTGCCAGCGACAACGGCACCACGGGGTCTTGCAGGCCATGCGCCATCATGATCGGAATCCTGTCATTCACGCTCGCATGTTCTGCAGCCAGTAAATCGGCCAGTGGCAGGTAGGTCGACATTGCCAGGATGCCTGCCAGTGCTTGCGGATAACGCAGACCGGTATGCAGCACAATGGCTCCGCCCTGGGAAAATCCGGCCAGCAGTATGTTCTCTGCCGGAATACCGGAGTCAATTTCACGCTGTATCAGCAGCTGCAACTGCTGTTCAGACTGACGAATACCGGCGCTGTCCTGGCCGCGGCTGAAATCCGGAGCAAGGATGTCATACCACGCCGGCATCACACTGCCAGCGTTGATGGTTACCGCACGGTGCGGCGCATGTGGCAACACCACACGCACACCCAGCGTATCCACCAGCCCGAGCTGCGGAATCAGCGGCTCGAAGTCATGGCCGTCCGCACCCAGGCCATGCAACCAGATAATACAGGCACGCACACTACCCGCAGGGTTGATTTCAACAGCATCCAGCAAGGCTTCACTCATGCTGCACAGTATGCCCGGATAGCATTGGGTTTGCCGCACTGTCACCGTATACTGGCGACATTTATGCGGATGCACACATGAGCCATCGTCAAACACCGTTACTGTTAATCTGTCTGCTACTGGTCGCCTGTGGCCAGACCGGGCCGTTGTACCTGCCTGAACCTGAAGCAGCAGCTGAAGCAGCACCGGAACCTGAAACTGCGCCCGGGCAGGAGCCGAACGCAAACCCGGCAGAGGACCCCTGAGCCGACTCACATGGATCATTTCCACACAGAAAACGGCCATATGCAGGCCGAGCAAGCCGACCTTGCGGCAATAGCCGCACAGCATGGCACACCCTGCTATGTGTATTCGCGCGCCACACTGGAACGCCACTGGCGCGTCTTTGACGAGGCGCTTGCCGGCCACCCGCATCTCATCTGCTATGCCGTGAAGGCAAACTCCAGCCTGGCAGTGCTGCAGGTGCTGGCGCGCCTCGGCTCCGGCTTTGATATTGTCTCCGAGGGCGAACTGGAGCGCGTACTGGCCGCCGGTGGCGAGCCCTCACGCATTGTGTTTTCCGGTGTCGGCAAGCAAACCGCTGAAATGCGCCGCGCACTGGCCGCCGGTATTCGCTGTTTTAATGTCGAGTCCGAACCCGAACTGCTGCGCCTGAATGAAGTCGCTGCGACAACCGGCAAGCGTGCGCCGGTGTCACTGCGCGTCAACCCCGATGTTGACGCCATGACGCACCCGTATATTTCCACCGGCCTGCGCGACAACAAGTTTGGCATCAGTGTCGATACGGCGCTTGATGTATACCAGCTTGCCGCCGGACTGCCGCATCTTGATGTCATTGGTATCGACTGCCACATAGGCTCACAGCTCACCGAAACAACACCGTTCGTGGATGCCCTTGACCGGGTGCTGGAACTGGTCGATCGCCTGCAGGCTGCCGGCATAACGCTGGCACACATCGATCTCGGCGGCGGGCTCGGCATACCCTACGAGCAAGGCGACCGGCCACCGTTGCCGGACGTCTATGCCCGTGCATTGCTGCAGCGCCTTGGCGACCGCCCCCAGGAACTGCTGCTGGAGCCGGGTCGCGCCATCGCCGGCAACGCCGGTATCCTGTTGACCCGCGTGGAATTTCTAAAACATACCGAGCATAAAAACTTTGCCATCGTGGATGCTGCCATGAATGATCTGCAACGACCGGCGCTTTACGGCGCCTGGCACGATATCGTCCCGGTAGCCCCGCGCGACATGCCCGCCAGCCGCTATGACATTGTTGGCCCAATTTGCGAAACTGGTGATTTTCTCGGCAAGGATCGTGATCTGTCACTCGCTGAAGGCGACCTGCTGGCGGTGCGTTCTGCCGGTGCCTACGGCTTCACCATGAGCTCCAACTACAACTCGCGTCCGCGTGCGGCCGAGGTGATGGTGGATGGTGCAGAGGTACACCTGATTCGCGATCGTGAAAGCATGCAAGACCTTTACCGGCACGAACATCTGCTGCCGCGCTAGGAGCCTGTCGGACCATGACCCTCGAGTTCACCAAGATGCACGGCCTCGGTAACGACTTTGTTGTTATCGATGCAATCAACCAGTCGGTATTTCTGACAGCTGAGCAAATACAACAACTGGCAGACCGCCATCGGGGTATCGGTTTTGACCAGTTGCTGCTGGTAGAAGCGGCGACCACTGCGGCAGCTGATTTTCGCTACCGTATATTTAATGCTGATGGCAGCGAGGTCGGCCAGTGTGGCAACGGCGCCCGCTGCTTTATGCAGTTTGTACATGAGCACGGCCTCAGCCGCAAAGACACACTACAGGTGGAAACCAGCGGTGGCCCCCTGCAGCTGAGCCGCGAAGCGGATGGACAGCTAACCGTTGACATGGGCATACCACGGCTGGAACCGACCGATATCCCGTTTGTTGCACCTGCCCGAGATACAAGCTATCTAATTGATGTAAATAATTTTTCCATGGAAATCTCTGCCATCTCCATGGGCAATCCACACGCCGTTTTACTGGTCGATGCAGTCGAGCACGCCCCTGTCGCCGAGCTCGGCCCGTTACTGGAGGACCATGTGCGCTTCCCGGAACGGGCCAATGTCGGCTTCATGGAGATTGTAGATGCAGACACCATCCGCTTGCGCGTCTATGAACGCGGCGCCGGGGAAACGCTGGCCTGCGGCAGCGGTGCCTGCGCTGCAGTGGTCGCCGGCCGCCTGCAGGAACGCCTGTCAGCGCGCGTCAAAGTACTCCTGAACGGCGGCGAACTTGTGGTAAGCTGGATTGGAGAAGGGCAGCCGGTGCTAATGACCGGGCCCGCCACCACGGTCTACCAGGGACGTATAGAACTATGACAAGCTCGCAGCAAACACAATCATCGGCACTGCCCCTGGAAGAAAAAAGCGTCGCTGATTATCTGCGCGACAACCCGGATTTTTTTCAGAACAATACCAGCCTGCTGGCAGCCCTGCAGATACCACATGCAGTCGGCCCGGCAGTCTCATTGGTTGAACACCAGGTGAAGGTATTGCGCGACCAGAACAGTCAGCTAAAACGCAAGTTGATGGATCTGGTGCACGTTGCACGCGACAACAATCGCCTCAATGAACGCATGCACCAGCTGACCCTCGGCCTGATTAATGCGAGCTCGCTGGAAGCACTGCTGGATACACTGCGCGAAAACCTGCTGGTGGAATTCAAGGCCGACACCGTCACCCTGAGGCTGGCCGGCCTGCCGGAAGCACGGGCGCGCGAATGCGCAGTCGACATTTTCGATCCGGATTCAAAAGAACTGAACCACTTCGAGGTCTTCCTGAAATCCTCCCGCCCGCAGTGTGGCCGCTTCAAACAGGAGCAGCTGCAGTACCTGTTTGGCGATCAGGCACAGGCGATTGAGTCGGTGGCACTGATTCCGCTGGGTCCTAAAATATCACTCGGCCTGCTGGCGATTGGCAGCCGCGAAGCCAGCCGCTTCCATCCCGGCATGGGCACCCTGTTCCTGACCCATCTGGGTGAATTAACCGGCCTGCTGCTGGCTGAGCACCTCGCCACGGACGCCCCGGCACCGGGCTGAATCGACACTGGTGGAGCACACCGCCCAACACTGGATAGACCGCTTTCTGCATCACCTGCAGACCGAGCGACGCCTCGCGGCCAACACCTGCAAACATTATCAACGCGATCTGGATGAGCTGCATAACTGGTGCAAGGCCGCCGGTATCAATGACTGGCGCGCACTCGACAGTCACCAGGTGCGCAAATACGCAGCCCAGGGCCACCGCCGCGGCCTCAGCGGACGCAGCATTCAGCGCCGCCTGTCGGCGTTGCGGACTTTTTATAATTACCTGTTGCGAGAGCAACAGGTGTCACTGAACCCGGGGCTGGATATTCGTGCCCCCAAGTCGGAACAACACCTTCCGGATACCCTCAATGTAGACGACATCGCCCGGCTATTGAACGTCGTCAGCAAGGATACGCTGGTGCTGCGCGACCTCGCCATGCTGGAGTTGCTGTATTCCTCCGGACTGCGCCTCGCGGAACTGGTTGCGTTGAACGAGGGCGATGTGGATTTCACAGAGCGGGTGGTACGGGTTACCGGCAAGGGTGCCAAGACACGCTTGTTGCCGGTGGGTGCCAAGGCCATAGCTGCCTTGCAGGCATGGATGCAGGTGCGTACCCGGCAACTGCAGGGCAGCGAGACCGCTATCTTTACCGGGCGCGGTGGCAAGCGCCTGAGTGCGCGTAGCGTGCAGCAACGGGTCAAGGACTGGGCGCGCCGCCAGGGCGTTCCCGGCGACCTGCACCCGCACACCCTGCGGCATTCCTTTGCCAGCCACCTGCTGGAATCCAGCGGTGACCTGCGCGCGGTACAGGAACTGCTCGGTCACGCGGACATCAGTACCACCCAGATCTACACCCACCTCGACTTCCAGCACCTGGCGCAGGTATATGACAGCGCCCATCCACGGGCACGCAAATCAAAATAGTGCAGCAGCGGAGCGTGTCCCCGATGGTGGGGTAAAAAAATCACGGCCACCGTCCGCTACTGCAGCCATGCAAACAAAACCCCTTTAAATTCAGCCTGATTGCCCCCATCGTATGGTGTACAATCGGATGCCCTTTTTGCTGGAGACAAGCGAGTGAAACAGTTTCGTGGCACGACCATCCTGTCAGTACGACGTGATAACGCCGTTGTCATCGGCGGCGATGGCCAGGTCACCATGGGCGATACTGTCATGAAGGGCAATGCCCGCAAGGTGCGCCGACTCTACAATGACCGGGTAATAGCCGGCTTTGCCGGCGGTACTGCCGATGCCTTCACGCTGTTCGAACTGTTCGAAGGCAAGCTGGAAGAACACAGCGGCCAACTGACGCGCGCGGCCGTGGAACTCGCCAAGGACTGGCGCAGCAACAAAATATTGCGCAACCTGGAAGCCCTGCTGGCGGTGGCTGACAAGGAAACCTCGCTGATTATCAGCGGTAACGGCGATGTCATCGAACCGGAAAATTCGCTCATGGCGATCGGTTCCGGCGGTCCGTTTGCGCAGGCCGCGGCACGTGCGTTGCTGGAAAACAGTCAACTCGATGCACGCACCATTGTTGAGCAGTCACTCGGTATAGCCGCCGATATCTGCATCTACACCAACCGCCAGCTAACGCTTGAAGAACTGACATTCTAACCATTGTGAAAACACGAAAAATCGTTTATTTGCTCGCTTAATTAACTAACTACCATTATTTGTTGACAACATGTCTGATATGACCCCAAGAGAAATCGTCCAGGAACTGGACAAACACATCATCGGCCAGGATGCCGCCAAGCGTGCTGTGGCGATTGCCTTGCGCAATCGCTGGCGCCGTATGCAGGTCGATGATGCACTGCGCCCCGAGATCACCCCGAAGAACATCCTGATGATCGGACCGACCGGTGTCGGCAAGACCGAAATTGCGCGGCGCCTGGCACGGCTGGCGAATGCGCCTTTCATCAAGGTGGAGGCCACCAAGTTTACCGAGGTCGGCTACGTCGGCCGTGACGTCGAATCCATCGTACGCGACCTGGCCGACGCTGCCATCAAGCTGGCCCGCGAAACCGCCATGTCCAAGGTCGGTCACCGCGCGGAAGATGCTGCAGAAGACCGCATCCTGGATGCGCTGTTACCGTCGCCCACCAGCATGGCGCCGGATGATGACAGCAGCGCCGGCTCGGAGACCCGTCAGAAATTTCGCAAGCGCCTGCGTGAAGGCACGCTGGATGACAAGGAAATAGAAATCGAGGTGTCGGCAACACCCGTCGGGGTGGAAATCATGGCGCCACCCGGCATGGAGGAAATGACCAGCCAGCTGCAGGGCATGTTCCAGAACATGGGCGGCAACCGCACCAAAAAACGCAAGCTGCGTATCCGCGATGCCCGCAAGCTGCTGCGCGACGAAGAGGCCGCCAGGATGATTGATGAGGAAGACCTGAAGCAAGCGGCCCTGGAAAACGTTGAGCAAAATGGCATTGTTTTCATTGATGAAATCGACAAGGTCACGCGCCACGGTGAATCCAGCGGACCGGACGTGTCACGTGAGGGTGTACAACGCGACCTGTTACCGCTGGTAGAGGGCAGCACCGTTTCCACCAAACACGGCATGGTGAAAACAGACCACATCCTGTTTATTGCCTCTGGTGCCTTTCACATGTCGAAGCCCTCGGACCTGATCCCGGAACTGCAGGGGCGTCTGCCGATCCGCGTTGAGCTGGAGGCTCTTGGCGCCGCGGAATTCCAGCGCATTCTTACCGAGACCGATGCGTCGCTGACCGAGCAATACAGCGCACTGATCGCCACGGAAGACGTGACCCTGACTTTTGCAGCAGACGGTATTGCACGCATTGCTGAAATCGCCAGCCAGATAAACGCACGCACCGAAAATATTGGTGCGCGCCGACTGCACACGGTACTGGAACGACTGCTGGAGAGCCTCTCGTTTGAAGCAACTGACAGTGCCGGCAGTACGGTGATAGTCGATGCCACCTATGTTGAAGAACACCTTGGCGCACTGGTGCAGGATGAAGACCTGAGCCGTTATATACTTTAAAAAAAATTGTCATGGCTACCCGGGCCTGGCAATTGCACAAACAGAACTTGCCGGTTAACAGCAACACACCGGCCCACCATAAACAGATGAGCAGATTATGACCGATACACCCAAACCCACAGAACTGAGCCTGCACCAGAAATCACGGGTGCTGGAAATTTCCTATGCCGATGGTGAACGCTTTGAGCTGAGCTATGAGTTTCTTCGCGTACATTCACCCTCTGCCGAAGTACAGGGCCATGGCCCCGGCCAGGGCGTGCTGCAAGTCGGCAAGCAAGACGTCATGATTCTCAATATCGAACCGGTTGGCAGCTATGCCATTCAGCCAGCCTTTGACGATGGCCATGACACTGGCATCTATTCCTGGGATACGCTCTACAACCTGGGTAAAAACAAGGACAAGTATTGGCAGGAATACCTGCAGAAGCTTGCCTCTGCAGGACATAAACACAAGGATAACAGCTAGTTGCATTTATCCCGCCGGCACCTGCAGGTCCGTCCTGGCAGACCACTTTGAGCAGCCTGCAGGCGCCAGGCTGAATTATTGTAGGATGGTTAACACGCAGGCACCCCGGCCCGCCTGAACAGGGAAGACAGCAGCATGGCAGACAAAACCACACATTTCGGTTTTCGTGATGTGCCCGTCGCAGACAAGGTGCGGCATGTTCGCGATGTGTTTGATTCGGTCGCTGACAACTATGACCTGATGAACGACGCCATGTCGTTTGGCATCCACCGCCTGTGGAAGCGCTTCGCCATTAACATGAGCGCACTGCAGCCCGGCCAGCAGGTGCTGGATCTCGCCGGCGGCACCGGCGACCTGACCCTTCTGATGGCGCCACTGGTCGGTGACAACGGACACATCATTCTCTCCGATATCAACGCCGCCATGCTGGCCAATGGCCGCGAGCGGCTGCTGGACAGCGGCATTCACAACAATGTTTCGTTTGCGCAGCTGGATGCCGAACAGCTGCCGTTTCCGGACAACCGCTTTGATCTGGTCACCATGGCCTTCGGTCTGCGCAACGTCACCGACAAACAGCGTGCCCTGAATGCCATTTACCGCATCATCAAGCCGGGCGGGCGTTTGCTGGTACTTGAATTTTCACGGCCGGCAGCTGCGCTGAAACCGGCCTACGATTTTTATTCATTCAGCATCCTGCCAAGACTCGGACGCCTGCTGGCAAAAGACGCAGACAGCTACCGTTACCTGGCCGAATCGATACGCATGCACCCGGATCAACAGACACTGAAAGCGATGCTGGAGCAGGCCGGCTTTGAACGCTGTGATGTGCATAATCTCACTGGCGGTATCGTTGCCATACATCGCGGCTACAAGTTATGACAGGCGCTAACCACCAGACACAGGCCGGGGACAGTTGATGCAACTGCCAGCCGGAGTCCAAAAAGGCCTGCAATCAGCCATCAATCGTTACCTGCGACTGGACCCTGACAGCAACGCGCGCATGGCGGCCCTGAACGGTCGCTGTATTGGCATCGAACTGGTCGGCCTCGACCTGCAGCTGTTCATCCACCCCGGAGAGCAGGGTATCCGGCTCAGCGACCATCTCGATGCAGGTGCTGAAGCCGACACCATATTGCGCGGCACGCCGCTCGGCATGGCGCGTCTTGGCCTCGGACAGGACACCGAAAAAACACTGTTTTCAGGCGCGGTCACCATTAGCGGCGACGTCGAGACCGGTCAAACCTTCAAGGGCATTCTGGATGCCATGGATATCGACTGGGAAGAGCAGTTATCAAAACTCACCGGCGACGTCATCGCACACCAGCTGGGCAACGGTGCCCGGCGTATCGGCACGCTACTCAAACACGGCCGCCGCACACTGCAGCAGGATATCGGTGAATACCTGCAGGAAGAACTGCGGGTATTGCCATCACGTATTGAAACCGAAAATTTCAGCAGCGATGTAACCCGACTCAGTATCGATGCTGACCGGCTGGCAGCGCGCATCAGGCGCTTGCAGGACACCTCGGCAACAAGGCCCGAACAACTGACATGATACGACCCGCACAAATCTTCCGGCTGGTGCATATCAATTTCGTACTGGCGCGTCACGGTCTCGACGAAATCATCCTCGCCACCCACCTGTTCCGGCCCTTCAGATTCCTTTACTACCTGGCCCCCTGGAACTGGATCCCCCGCGAGCGCGGGCCACGCGCGATTCGCATCCGCCGCGCACTCGAAGATCTGGGCCCCATATACGTTAAATTCGGGCAGATACTGTCAACCCGGCAGGACCTGCTGCCGGATGATATAGCGCTGGAACTGACACGGCTGCAGGATGATGTGCCGCCGTTTCCCGGCACACAGGCGCGTGCTGCCATCGAAGCGGCGCAGGGCGTGGCCATCGAAGAGATATTCCGCCACTTTGATGAAACACCGCTGGCCTCTGCCTCGATCGCACAGGTTCACACGGCGGAACTGCTCGATGGCACCGACGTGGTCATCAAGGTGCTGCGGCCAAATATCCGCCAGCGCATTACCCGTGATGTCAATCTCCTGTATACCATCGCCGCCCTCGCAGAGCGTTACTGGAAGCATGGCCGGCGCCTGCGACCGCGCGAGGTTATCGCCGAGTTCGAAAAGACCCTGTATGACGAACTCGACCTGTTACGCGAGGCCGCCAACGCCTCACAGCTGAAACGCAATTTCAGTGGCACCGATCTGCTCTATGTACCGGAAGTCTACTGGCCGTATTGCCGGCCGGAAGTGATGGTGATGGAGCGCATTCACGGCATACAGATAAGCGACATTGATGCCCTGCGCGCCAATAACATTGATCTGAAAATCCTCGCCGAGCGTGGCGTGGAAATCTTTTTCACACAGGTGTTTCGACATAACTTTTTTCATGCCGACATGCACCCGGGCAATCTGTTTGTTGGTACAGACGGTCGCTACATGGCGGTTGATTTCGGCATCATGGGCACGCTCAACCCGGTTGATCAACGCTACCTGGCAGAGAATTTCCTGGCGTTTTTCAACCGCGACTACCGGCGTGTCGCAGAACTGCATGTTGAATCCGAGTGGGTACCGGAAGGCACCCGGGTGGATGAATTCGAGGCGGCAATACGTACTGTCTGCGAACCCATCTTTGAAAAACCCTTGAACGAAATATCCTTTGGCAACGTACTGTTACGGCTATTTCAGACGGCACGCCGTTTCAACATGGAAGTGCAGCCACAACTGGTGTTGCTGCAAAAGACCCTGCTCAACATCGAGGGGCTCGGGCGCCAGTTGTACCCGCAACTGGACCTGTGGCAAACCGCCAAACCGTTTCTGGAACGTACCATGAGTGAGCAGCTGGGTGCGCGCTCGTTGCTGCGGAACCTGAAGGACAACATACCGGCGTGGAGTGATACGCTGCCGGAGATGCCACAACTGGCGCATCGTTTTCTGGAGCAGGCAACCAGCGGCAAACTGCAGGTGGAATGGACCTCGAAAGAGCTGCAGCAACTGCGTGCCGAGGTCCGCCGCGCCAACCGCCGCAGCGTCAGCGCCATCATCGGTACCGGCTTGCTACTGGCCGCTGCCGTCATTTATGGACTGGATGGCTATGCCCCCGCGATGGTCATGGGGGCACCGCTACTCACCTGGATCAGCGGCTGTCTGGGTACCTTTATTCTGTTATTCAACTGGATGGACGGTGACAGCTCCTGACGCCCCCGCTATCAGCCGCGCTGCAAACCGGCTTCTACCTCATCGCGTTTGGTTTTACCAACCAGTGTTTCGATCAGCACAAGTGCAAAATCCATCGCCGTGCCGGGCCCACGTGAAGTAATTACCCGGCCATCCGTCACCACAGCCGTTTCCAGATACTCAATACCGGGTACGGCCTCTGTGTCGAGCGCACCGGGATAGCTGGTGGCGCGCTTGCCATCGAGCAGCCCGGCACGTGCCAGCACCCTTGGTGCCGCACAAATGGCGGCGGTATAGGCACCGCTGGCCGCCATTTCCTGCAGCAGCCTGATAACCCGCGGGTCATCTCCGAGGTGATCAGCGCCCGGCAGTCCACCAGGCAGCACAACCATGTCGAAGCTCTGCTGCAGCGCCATTTCCAGGGTCATATCGGGCAACAGCGTCATACCCCGGGATGCTGTTACCGGCTGCGCATCAAGCCCGGCGGTAACCACCTCGATGCCGGCACGGCGCAGCAAATCAACCACGGTAACGGCTTCCAGCTCTTCACAACCCTGCGCTAGCGGGACAAGGACGCTTGCCATGAGGACCTCCCCTGTTTCTGCAATTCTATTAACTGTGACACCGGTATCAGCTGCACACCTTGCTGTTCCAGCCTGCGCAACTCGTCAGCCAGCACCTCCAGCGTCCCTGGATAGGGATGCCCGATACCCAATGCGGTACCGTTGCGCCTCGCCATGGCCACCAGCTTTCTGAACTGGGCACGCACTGCTGCCGGATTGGGCTCATTGTCGAGGAATACATTACGTGAGGTATTTGGAATGCCATATTCCACCGCAAGCTGTTCGGCAACCGTCGCACTGGTGGTGCGGCTGTCGACAAAAAACAGGTCACCGCGCTGCGCAATGGCATCCATCAGCCATGCCATGGTACCGGGGTGCCGTGTCAACAGGCTGCCCATGTGATTGTTCAGACCGCTGAGGTGCGGTACCGCGGCGATGTCATAGTCAAGCGTTGCCCGGAACTGCTGCTCGGTCATGTCCAGCGTCAGCACGCCCTGACCGAGCATCACGGGGGCCGGCTCAACAGCCTGCATCGGCAGGTGCAATAACACTTCCTTGTTGTGCGCATGTGCCTGCCGGGCAAGAAAATCCGTATAGGGCCCGTAGGGAAGAAAAGCACAGGCAACCGGGCCGGGCAGACTGACTACGCGCTTGCCCGCATCATGCCGGTTACCGAGATCATCAATAATCAGCGCGATTGCCGGCCTGTGCTTTTTGTAGGGTTTACCGAGCGGCTCTGCCGCTGATACCGCCAAGGTGCAGCAACCCAGCCACAAGACAAACAGCAATTGCCATGTGGCCGGGATAAGACGCATGAAAAATTCCTGAACTACTGTATGCGGCTTTGCAGAATAACCAGCCCTTTGAGAAGGTTAAGCGCCTCATAAAGCATGTAATCATCGGCGGCCAGCGATTCATTTTCCTCTTCGTCTTCCTGTTTTGAAGACTTGTCTTTCTTGTCGCCGTTACCGTTTTCCAGGTGCCTGGAGAGATCGGCTTCCTTGAGCGGTTCAATGTTGCTTTCAACAGAGGTGAATTTCACCCGGTCGAGTTCAATATCCGGGGTAATCCCCTCGGCCTGAATAGAACGTCCGGAAGGTGTGTAATAACGCGCTGTTGTCAGCTTCAACGCAGACTCACTGCTGAGCGGCAGGATTGTCTGTACCGAGCCTTTACCAAAGGTCTTGGTGCCGACAATGATGGCGCGCTTGTGATCCTGCAACGCGCCGGCAACAATTTCCGAAGCTGAAGCTGAACCCTGGTTAACCAGCACCACCAGCGGCGCACCATCGATTACATCATCCGGTGTCGCGTTGAAACGCAAACTGGAATCGGCAATGCGGCCCTCGGTATAGACGATCATGCCCTTTTCGAGGAATGCATCTGATACTGCAACCGCACCGTTAAGTACACCTCCGGGGTTATTGCGCAGGTCCAGCACCATACCATTCAAAGGACCCTTGTTTTCCTTCTTCAGGTCGGCAACGGCATCGACAAGATTATCTGCGGTCTTCGACTGGAACTGCGAAATGCGCAGGTAACCGTAGCCCGGTTCCAGTATGCGCGCCTTGACACTTTTGACCTTGATGATATCGCGGGTAATGGTTATTTTGAGCGGCCTGTCCAGCCCTTCACGCACAATTGTCAGCTCGATATCGGAGCCCGGCTTGCCGCGCATCACCTTGACCGCCTCGTTCAGCGTCATGCCTTTAACCGGCGTTTCATCGAGCCGGATAACCAGGTCACCGGCCTGCACACCGGCACGCTCTGCGGGCGTGTCATCAATCGGTGCAATCACTTTTACAAAACCGTCTTCCATACCCACTTCAATGCCAAGCCCGCCAAACTGACCGGTGGTGCCCACTTGCAACTCCGTGAACTGCTCTGCGTCAAGATAGGCAGAATGCGGGTCAAGACCGGATAACATGCCGCGAATGGCATACTCTATCAGCTCCTTGTCATCCACATCGACGACATAGTCATTTTTGATGCGCCCGAATACGTCGCTAAAGGTGCGTAACTCCTCAATCGGCAGGGTCGCCCGGCTATTCTCGCGTTCGGCGAAAACGCCGTGTCCAATCGATACCAGCACCCCCGTAATGAGGCCAACAAGTACCAGTGAGTATTTCTGTAATTTCGGTTTCATGTATTCATTTCCATCTGAAGTCAGGGGGTTCAGGAACTTTGTCCGGGGCCGGCAACGCTGGCAGGCAATCGCGACCATATCATAGCAACGGTTACAGCGGTATCGGCGGCACCCCGGAAAGCTTTTACTGGCAGGCATTTACGAAGCTTCTGCACGGTATGACTCTCACAGACCGGGTAAATTCCACAGGCCTGCACCTCAGTGCGCCGCCTGCTGCGGCTGCGGCTTGCCTTTAAACCAGGGAGCCGGGTTAAACGGCTTGCCATTCTTGCGCAATTCGAGATACAAACCGGCAGCGGATTGCCCGCCGCTATCCCCGGCCGCTGCAATCGTTTCACCGCGCTCTACCCACTCACCCACTTCCTTGTAAAGGCTGCGATTCTGCCCGTACAGGGACATATATCCCTCACCATGATCAAGAATCAGCAACAAGCCGAAGCCACGCAGCCAGTCTGAAAAGGCTACCCGGCCACGGGCGATCGCCTGCACATCTACACCTGTTTGAGTGGCGATCTGCACACCGCGGGTTTGCAAGCTTCCCTGCGCCTCTTTGGCGCCGAAGGAGCGCGTAATACGCCCGGCAACCGGCCAGCGCAACTTGCCCTTTAACTGGCGTAATGAAGTGTATTGCGTGTCATCCCGGGGTATTTCCTGCAGCGCCAGTGTCAGCGACTGTACCAGCTTTTGCAGTCGTTGCTGATCCTGCTGCAGCGTTCCAAGCTGCGTCGTCCTGGACTGCATTTGCGCCTGTAACTGCGCCAT
>CAJQPV010000337.1 GCA_905480305.1 uncultured Gammaproteobacteria bacterium
ACCAGCGGGTTTGCGTCGAGTACCTTCTCGACCTGTTTTACCACGCGGTAGAAGTCGGCGCCGAGGCGGTCCATCTTGTTGACGAAAATGACACGAGAGACGCCCGATTCGTTGGCATAACGCCAGTTGGTTTCAGACTGGGGTTCCACGCCGCCGGAGCCGCAGAAGACGCCGACGCCGCCATCGAGCACCTTCAGGGAACGATAGACTTCGATGGTGAAGTCAACGTGTCCGGGGGTGTCAATAATATTCAGGCGATGCCCGTCCCATTCACAGCTGGTGGCCGCAGACTGAATGGTGATGCCGCGTTCCTGTTCCTGTTCCATGAAGTCGGTGGTTGCTTCACCGTCATGTACTTCGCCGGTTTTGTGGATCTTGCCGGTGAGTTTCAGGATACGCTCTGTGGTCGTCGTTTTTCCCGCATCAACGTGCGCGAAGATACCGATATTTCTGTACTTGGTTAAATCAGTCATTTTGCCACTACTCTGTATTTGGTTTGTTAATTGACGAGTGCCTCGACCACGCTCCGGGCTGTCCGGGACGCCTACCAGCTGATACGACTCGAATTCTTTTCAGATAACACGCATTTACGCGATGTCAGAGCCGCGGAATTATAAACCAATAAGCCAATAAGTCCATGAATTGAGTGCTGCGGATGGTGCGGGTGGCCGGTGCTGGCTTGCGCGGGCCCGCAGGCAGGCCCGTTAGGATGGCGGCTGAGCGTTGAAAACTGTCGTTTTTAGCCAGTTTTTCCGGCTTGTGTATAATTTGCGGATGCATGGTATTTCCAGCTGAATCGCCGACGTGCTGGTGGCAGTCGAGGCCATATTGGCTGGCAGCGGTAAACGGGATGCGCTTTACTCCATGGAGGGAGCTCTGCTCAGTGCCGGGCCTTTCTGGTAGTGATACCCCTGGCTTTAAACAGTCGCTACAATGCATATTTCTGCCACGAATGAAGCAAATACTTTAATATAAGCAGTCTCTACCCGCTAAAAGCGGGATTTTTTTCTATGCACAGGAGCAACTTCGCAAGCAGTACCCGCCGGCTGGCATGTGTTGTCGCTGATAAGGCGCCTAGATGGACTGATTGGCTCCGACTGCTTCGGGTTAGCGCTGCTGTAGCGCATGATGTACCTCACAAACGTGAATTGACGGCCTGCTGGACTTGCTCAGCCGGTTCGTATCAGGAGAACAGCAATGACAGATACAGTAACGCTGACGATTGATGGCAAGGCGTATACCTTGCCGGTTGTACGGGGCACTGAAGGGGAGCGAGCGATTGATATCAGCAAGTTACGCGAGCAAACCGGGCTGATTAGCCTGGATCCCGGTTTCGGTAATACCGGCAGTTGCGAAAGTGCCATCACCTTTATCGATGGAGAAAAGGGCATTTTGCGCTATCGCGGCATCCCTCTCGAGCAATTTGAAGAAAATCCCAACTTTATCGAGGTCGCCTGGCTGTTGATTTTCGGGCATCTACCAACTCCGGAAGAATATGAGCGATTCAGCAAACTGCTCACCCGCACAGCCAATATCGATGAGTCCATGAAGCACAGTTTTCAGGGCTTTCCGCGTTCCTCGCCACCGATGGCGACGCTGTCGGCCATGATTAACGCACTGTCCTGTTTTCACCCGGAATTCCAGGCGGTCGATGATCTTACCCAGCTGGAGGGCGTTGCGGCCCGCCTGATCAGTAAAATCAGGACGATTGCGGCCTATTCCTATCGCCGTTCACGTGGCAAGCCGCTCATTTATCCGGATCCGAAACTGCGCTATGTGCCCAATTTTATGCACATGATGTTTTCCCAGCCCTACGAGGAATACGTCTGCGACCAGGATACCCGTGACGCCCTGAACCTGCTGCTGATTCTGCATGCGGACCATGAGCAGAACTGCAGTACTTCGACCGTGCGCATGGTGGGTTCCAGCCAGGCGAACCTGTTTACCTCCTGCGCGGCCGGTGTAGGTGCACTCTGGGGCTCCTTGCACGGGGGTGCCAATGTACAGGTGCTCAGGATGCTGCAGCATATTCACAAGGGGCAGATGACGCCGGAGGAATATGTGAGTCGAGCCAAGGACAAGACGAGCGGTGAACTCCTGATGGGGTTTGGTCATCGTGTCTACAAAAACTTTGATCCGCGTGCCGTAGTATTGCAGCGCATGGCCGAACGCCTGTACAAGCGCATGAAAACCGATGATCCCCTGCTGAACATCGCCCGCAAACTGGAAGAGATTGCACTGAGTGACAGTTACTTCGTGGAACGCAATCTGTATCCGAATGTGGATTTCTACAGTGGCATTATTCTGCGTGCCATTGGTATACCGGTGAATATGTTTACCGTGATCTTTGCCATCGGCCGCTTGCCTGGCTGGATTGCTCACTGGGCGGAACAGAATGAATCTGCAACTTCACGAATTGCACGTCCGCGGCAGGTCTATACGGGCAACCCGGAAACAAAATATGTTTCCCTGCTCAGGGACTAACACCGGCAACAGCCAGGTGCTTGTTCAATGAGCCGT
>CAJQPV010000338.1 GCA_905480305.1 uncultured Gammaproteobacteria bacterium
GATCGTCGAGTTTATTGAAGATACCGTGAAGGGTTCTTTCAGTGGCCGTAACCCGCTGATAGCACCACTGGCTTTTACCATCTTCATCTGGATCTTCCTGATGAATTTCATGGACCTGATTGCAGTAGATTTTCTGCCGCACCTGGCGCAGGTAATCGGTATCCCCTATATGCGGGTGGTACCGACCGCGGATCCCAACGCTACCTTCGGCATGGCCATCGGTGTGTTCTTCCTGATTCTCTACTACAGCTTCAAGATCAAGGGGCCGGGCGGCTTTTTCGCCGAGCTGGCATTCCAGCCGTTTGGCAAGCTGGGCATGCCCATCAATCTGCTGCTGGAAGGCGTTAACCTGATATCCAAGCCGGTGTCACTGGCACTGCGTCTGTTCGGCAACATGTATGCCGGTGAAATGATCTTTATCCTGATCGCCATCATGTACAGCGGCGGTCTGGTAATCGGCGCCTTTGGTGGCTTGCTGCAGATCGGCTGGGCAATTTTCCACATTCTGATTATTACCCTGCAGGCATTTATCTTCATGACACTGACCATCGTCTATCTGGAAATGGCGCATCAGGAACATCACTGATTTTTAATTTAAACAGTTAGTTATTTTTTAGGAGAAAAAAATGGAAATGGCAGACGCTTTACTCTATATCGCAGGCGCACTGATGATGGGCCTGGGTGCACTGGGTGCCGCTGTAGGTATCGGTGTTCTTGGTGGTCGCTTTCTGGAAGGCGCCGCGCGTCAGCCGGAACTGATCCCGATGCTGCGTACCCAGTTCTTCATCGTCATGGGTCTGGTCGACGCTGTGCCGATGATCGCTGTAGGTATCGCTCTCTACATCCTGTTTGCAGTGGTGGGCGGTTAATTCACGCCGCTGATCAAGACGTAGAGGTGCTGACATGAATATCAATGCTACCCTGATTGGCCAGGCGATAGCCTTTTTCCTGTTTGTCGTATTTTGCATGAAGTATGTCTGGCCGCCGATCCTGCATGCTCTGGAAGAGCGCAAGAAAAAGATTGCCGATGGTCTGGCCGCGGGCGAACACGGCAAGCGTGAGCAGGCACTGGCCGAGGAACGTGCCAAGGTACTGCTGCGCGAGGCCAAGGATCAGGCCGGTGAGATTATCAGCCGTGCCGACAAGCGTGCCGCCGAAATTATTGAAGCTTCCAAGGACGATGCCAAGGATGAAGGTGGCCGTATACTGACTGCTGCACGTGCAGAGATCGATCAGGAGCTCAACCGCGTCAAGGAAGATCTGCGTGGCCAGGTGGTGAACGTTGCGCTGGCTGCTGCCTCCAGGATACTGGAGCGTGAAGTTGATCCGGCTACCCATGCCGAACTGCTGAACAAGCTGGCCGCTGAAATCTAGGTAACGTATATGGCCGAACTGATTACTGTTGCACGTCCCTATGCCCAGGCAGCTTTTGAGTTTGCCAGTGCAGAGCACGCGCTAAAAGACTGGTCGGAGATGCTGTCCTTGCTGGCGGCTATTGCTGATGACGCTGACATGCATGAGCTGATTAACAGCCCGCATTTGACAGAGACACAGCTGGCCGACCTGTTTATCCAGGTGGCGGGTGAAAATCTCAATGACAACTGCGCCAACTTTGTCCGGGTACTGGCGAGCAACGGGCGACTGCTGTTGTTGCCGGAGATTGCCGCGTTATTCGAGGTCGATCGCCGCGCTGCCGAGGGTACCGTTCAGGCGCAACTGGTGACGGCCTTTCCTGCCAGCGAGTCACAGCAGGCGGAAGTGATCGCCAGTCTGCGCAAGCGACTTGGGCGCGACATCGAGCTTAGCTGTTCTACAGATGCCGAACTGCTGGGTGGTGCCATTATCCGCGCCGGCGACCTGGTCATTGACGGCTCCGTGCGCGGCAAGCTGCAACGTCTGGGTACGGCGCTGATTCACTAGGCCGAGCCACTGACCCCTATTTATCAATAGATTAAAGCTTATTCAAGGTAAAAACTATGCAACTCAATCCAACTGAAATCAGTGAACTGATCAAGAGCCGCATCGAACAGTTCGAGGTCGTGTCCGAGGCGCGTACCGAGGGTACGGTGGTCAGCCTGACTGACGGTATCGCGCGTATCCATGGCCTGGCCGATGCGATGCAGGGAGAAATGCTGGAGTTTCCCGGCGATGTCTTCGGCCTGGCGCTGAACCTGGAGCGTGATTCTGTGGGTGCGGTGATCCTTGGTGATTACAAGACCATCACCGAAGGTGACAGCGTCAAGTGCACCGGCCGTATCCTTGAGGTGCCGGTGGGTGAGGCCTTGCTGGGACGCGTGGTGGATTCCCTGGGTAACCCCGTTGACGGCAAGGGTCCGATCGCGTCTACCGAGACCTCGCCTATCGAAAAGATTGCGCCGGGCGTGATTGCCCGCCAGTCGGTGGATGAGCCGGTACAGACCGGCCTGAAATCCATCGATGCCATGGTGCCGATTGGCCGTGGTCAGCGCGAGTTGATTATCGGCGACCGCCAGACCGGCAAGTCCGCGGTGGCGATCGACACCATCATTAACCAGAAGGGCACCGGTGTTAAATGTATCTATGTTGCCATTGGCCAGAAGAACTCCTCGGTTGCGACCGTGGTGCGCAAGCTGGAAGAGCACGGTGCCATGGCGCACACCATTGTGGTGGTCGCGGCGGCGGCTGAGTCGGCTGCCATGCAGTACATTGCACCGTACTCCGGCTGTACCATGGGCGAGTACTTCCGCGATCGCGGTGAGGATGCCCTGATTATCTATGATGATCTGACCAAGCAGGCCTGGGCCTACCGCCAGGTATCGCTGCTGCTGCGGCGTCCGCCGGGTCGCGAGGCCTACCCGGGTGATGTGTTCTACCTGCACTCGCGCCTGCTGGAGCGCGCTGCACGTATCAATGCAGAAGAGGTGGAGAAACTCAGCAATGGCAAAGTCAAGGGCAAGACCGGTTCCCTGACGGCATTGCCGATTATCGAGACCCAGGCGGGTGACGTGTCGGCCTTCGTCCCTACCAACGTGATTTCGATCACCGACGGCCAGATCTTCCTGGAGTCCGACCTGTTCAATGCCGGCATCCGGCCTGCCATTAACGCCGGCCTGTCGGTATCGCGAGTCGGTGGTGCAGCACAGACCAAGATCATCAAGAAGCTCGGCGGCGGCATCCGCCTGGCACTGGCGCAGTACCGTGAACTGGCGGCCTTTTCCCAGTTTGCCTCGGACCTTGACGAGACCACTCGCAAGCAGCTGGAGCGCGGCCAGCGTGTTACCGAACTGATGAAACAGAAACAGTATTCGCCGTTGTCGGTTGCCGAAATGGCGCTGTCGCTGTTCGCGGCCAACGAGGGCTACCTCGATAAGGTCGAAGTCGAGAAGATCGTCGATTTCGAAGCGGCGCTGCATGATTTTGCGCGCGCCAACAACCAGTCGGACCTGGATGCCATTAATGAATCGGGC
>CAJQPV010000339.1 GCA_905480305.1 uncultured Gammaproteobacteria bacterium
CCCGCGGCTGTCAACCGCGTCATGACACCATCAATATAGTTCGCGGTCTGCTCGCCCGGACGAATCCCGGGAATAAAAGCGCCCGACTTCTTCAGGTTGTCTGCGGTATCGCGCGCATTGAAAACCAGCGCTGTATAGAAAAAGCAGAAAAACACGATCGCCAGCGCATAAAAAAGCACATACAGCGGTTGACCGGGCGACAGTGTTGCCGAAACATCCCTGAGCCAGCCCATGCCCTCTTTCTGCCCTACCCAGCTACCCATGGTCGCCGGAAACAGAATAATACTGGATGCAAAAATCGGCGGAATAACACCGGCCATGTTCAGCTTTAACGGCAGGTGCGTACTTTGTGCCGCATACACCTTGCGACCTTGCTGGCGCTTGGCGTAATTCACGGTAATGCGGCGTTGCCCTCGCTCAACAAATACAACAAAAGCGGTAACCGCCAGTATCAGTGCAAACAGCACCAGGATAGTGAGCACATTCATTTCACCGGTGCGCGCAAGTTCCAGCGTGCCACCAATAGCCGACGGCAAGCCGGCCACAATACCGGAGAAGATAATGATTGAAATACCGTTGCCAACACCGCGCTCGGTTACCTGCTCACCCAGCCACATGAGGAAGATAGTACCGGTTACCAGGGTAACAACAGCGGTCAGTACAAAGCCGCCGCCCGGGTTCATCACCAGGTTGCTGCCGGCAATCTGCTGCCCCTGCAGTGCTGATGAGATTCCGAATGCCTGCATGGTAGCCAGGCCAACGGTACCATAGCGCGTGTACTGGGTAATCTTGTGGCGACCGGCTTCACCGCCTTCTTTCTTCAAGGCTTCCAGCGACGGCACTGTCACTGTCAGCAGGTTCATTATAATAGAGGCCGAGATATACGGCATAATGCCAAGTGCAAACAGGGACAGGCGTTCCAGTGCGCCACCGGAAAACATGTTGAACATTTCCAGGATGGTGCCGCGCTGCTGATCAACCAGTGCAGCCAGCACAACAGGGTCTATTCCAGGTAACGGAATAAAGGTTCCGATACGGAAGACAATGATGGCGCCAACGACGAAAAAGAGCCGCTGACGCAGCTCTTTCATTTGTCCCAGCCCGGAAGCTGCGCCTGATACTGAAGATCCGATAGCCATTTATTCCTCGATCTTGCCCCCGGCCGCTTCAATTGCTGCACGCGCACCGCTGGTGACCTTGATACCTCTTAATGTAACGGCCTTCTCGATAGCGCCGGAAGCGAACACTTTTACTGTTTTCACTTCACGTGAAATCAGGTTCGCCTTTTTCAGGCTATCCATATCGACCACGTCACCCTCAACCAGTGCCAGCTCGTTCAAACGCAATTCATCAACAAAGCGAGACTTGCGTGCGGTGAAACCTACCTTGGGCAAGCGACGCTGCAACGGCATCTGGCCGCCTTCAAAACCTATCTTGTGAAAACCGCCAGAACGTGATTTCTGACCCTTGTGACCACGGCCACAGGTTTTTCCAAGACCGGAGCCGATACCACGGCCCACGCGCTTGCTGTCTTTTTTGCTACCCGCACCCGGTTTTAACGTATTCAGACGCATTTTCTATTCCTCGACCCTTACCATGTAAGAGATCTTGTTAATCATGCCGCGAATTTCCGGCGTGTCATCAAGCTCAACGGTATGTCGTATACGACGCAAGCCCAGACCAATCAACGTGGCCTTGTGACTTTTCAGACGACCGTTACCGCTCTTTGTCTGTGATACTCTGATTTTTTTTGCAGCAGCCATGAGTTACTCCATCATCTCCTCGACCTTCTTGCCACGTTTGCTCGCCATGTCTTGCGGCGAACGCATATCCTGAAGCCCGCGAATAGTGGCACGCAGTACGTTGATCGGGTTATTGGAACCGATACACTTGGCAAGCACATCACGCACACCGACGACCTCGAACACAGCGCGCATCGCGCCACCGGCAATAATACCGGTACCTTCAGAAGCCGGCTTCATGAACACCTTGGCTGCACCATGACGGGCAGTCAGCGCGTATTGCAGGGTATCGCCCTTCAGGTTGACAACAATCATGTTCTTGCGAGCGGCTTCCATTGCTTTCTGGATGGCGACTGGCACTTCACGTGCCTTGCCGTAGCCATAACCAACCCGACCTTCGCCATCACCAACAACTGTCAGTGCCGTAAAGCCGAATTGACGACCGCCTTTTACAACCTTGGCGACGCGATTAACCGTAACCAGCTTTTCCAGCAGTCCATCGCCCTGCGCCTGTGTGTCTACTCTTCCCATAACTGAACCCTTGTCAGAAATCGAGGCCGCCCTCACGAGCAGCCTCCGCCAGCGCCTTCACGCGGCCATGATATTTAAAACCGGAACGGTCGAATGCCACTTTCGTAACACCGGCGGTCTTGGCACGTTCTGCCACCACCTTGCCCACTACTGTTGCCGCTGCAGCACCACCGGTTTTCTCAACATCCTTGCGCACTTCCTTGTCGAGCGTGGAAGCACTGGCGAGAACCGTATTGCCTTCAGGCGAAATAACCTGCGCATAAATATGGCGCGGTGTCTTGTGAATACACAGGCGAGTAGCACCAATGTTCTGGATGTGCGCCCTGCCGCGACGTGCCCGGCGTAAACGTGTCTGTTTCTTGTTCATAATAATCTTTGCCTATTTCTTCTTGGCTTCTTTACGGACAATATGCTCGCCCGCATAACGTACACCCTTGCCCTTGTATGGTTCAGGTGGACGGAATGCACGAATTTCTGCAGCCACCTGTCCGACCTGTTGCTTGTCACTGCCACTGATGACAATTTCTGTCTGGCTGGGCGTTACAGCGGAAACGCCTTCCGGGAGTGCGTAATCAACCGGATGGGAAAAACCCAGCGACAGATTAAGCACCTTGCCCTTGGACTGGGCACGATATCCAACGCCGACCAGTTCAAGTTTCTTTTCGAAACCGTCACTCACACCCACGACAAGGTTATTGACCACAGAACGCGTGGTACCAGCAAGTGCATTGGCGGCCTTGGATTCATCACGCGCCTTGAAAGTCAGCTCGCCGTCTTCACGGGCCACTTCCACCAGGTGATGGACCTGATGTTCCAGTGTTCCCTTTGGACCCTTAACACTCAACCGCTGGCCGTTTTCGGTGATTTCCACCGCAGCAGGCACGGTTACCGGTTTGTTTGCAACTCTAGACATGTCTTTTTCCGCTTAACTTACTACACAAAGAACTTCGCCACCTTCACCGGCAGCACGGGCCTGACGATCAGTCATAACACCCTTGGAAGTCGAAATAATTGCGACGCCGAGACCGTTCTGAATACTCGGCAGTTCACCCTTGCCCTTGTAGAGGCGCAGTCCGGGGCGACTGGAACGCTGAATCATCTCGATAACAGGCTTGCCATCGTAATACTTCAGATTGATCGTCAGAACCGGTTTGCCATCCTCCTCGGAGGTTGAAAAGTCTGCGATATAACCTTCGTCCTTCAAGACATTCGCAATCGCACATTTCAGCCGGGATGAAGGCATGGAAACCTCCACCTTGTTGGCGGACTGGCCGTTACGAATACGGGTCAGAAGATCAGCTATGGGGTCAGTCATCATAATATTTTACCAGCTTGCCTTAACGAGCCCGGGGATATCACCACGCATGGCGGCCTCACGAAGCTTGTTTCTGGAAAGTCCGAATTTTCTGTAATAACCGTGTGGTCGACCGGTTACGCGGCAACGATTACGGCCACGTACCGGGCTCGCATCACGCGGCTGCTGCTGCAATTTCAGCTGGGCTGCATAGCGTTCATCATATGAGCTGGTTGTGCT
This sequence comes from uncultured Gammaproteobacteria bacterium, assembly GCA_905480305.1. Lineage (GTDB taxonomy): Bacteria > Pseudomonadota > Gammaproteobacteria > UBA9214 > UBA9214 > UBA9214. The sequence continues at coordinate 3,808 of CAJQPV010000339.1, forward strand.
CTTGATGATTGCTTTCAGTTCTGCACGCCTTGCAGCAAACCGCTTGACCGTACGAGTGCGTTTGTTTTCACGGGCAATCATGGAATTCTTTGCCATCGTTCTACCTCAGTGCCTGAACGGAAAGTTAAACGCAGCAAGTAGTGCGCGCCCTTCTTCGTCCGTATTTGCAGTTGTTGTAAATGTAATATCGAGACCGCGCAGGGTATCGATCTTGTCGTAGTCGATCTCGGGAAAAATGATCTGTTCCTTAACGCCCATATTGTAATTGCCACGACCATCAAATGACTTCGGGTTCATGCCACGGAAGTCACGAATACGTGGAATCGCAACACTGATCAGCCGGTCAAGGAACTCGTACATCTGCTCACTGCGCAGGGTCACCTTGCAGCCAACCGGCCAGCCTTCACGCAGCTTGAAACCGGCAACAGATTTACGCGCCTTGATGACAATAGGTTTCTGACCGGCAATCTTGGTCATGTCACCCACCGCATGCTCCATCACCTTGCGATCCGCAATAGCCTCGCCCACGCCCATATTCAGCGTGATCTTGGTAATGCGTGGAATCTGCATCACATTCTTGTAACCAAACTGCTCCTGCAGCTGCGTGGTTACCGTTTCAGAATAAAAATCTTTCAGCCTGGCCATATCTATACCATTACCTAGATGTCCACCACTTCACTGGTGGATTTGAAATAACGCACCTTGCGACCATCTTCCAGGAACTTGAAGCCTACCCGGTCACCCTTCTTCGTCTGCGGGTTAAACAGCATGATGTTGGACGGATCGATCGGCATTTCCTTCTCGATGATGCCACCCGGCTGACCCTGATTCGGATTCGGCTTGGTGTGCTTCTTGGCCATATTGACGTCAGAGACAATTAAATGGCCGTTCGGCAAAACACGAATTACGCTGCCTTGCTTGCCCTTGTCCTTGCCTGCTATCACGATGACCTCATCGCCTTTCTTGATTCTATTCATGTCTCAATTCCTACAGAACTTCCGGTGCGAGCGAAATAATTTTCATAAAGCGTTCGCTGCGCAGTTCACGGGTCACCGGGCCGAAAATACGTGTCCCGATTGGCTGCAGCTGTGCATTCAGCAATACTGCAGCATTCCCGTCAAAACGAATCAGCGAACCATCACCGCGACGCACACCCTTGCGGGTACGCACGACAACAGCATTGTAAACCTCGCCTTTCTTGACTTTGCCGCGAGGAATCGCTTCCTTGATACTGACCTTGATGATGTCACCGATGCCTGCATAGCGCCGGTGAGATCCACCCAGGACCTTGATGCACTGCACACGGCGTGCGCCGCTATTGTCAGCTACATCAAGTTTGGATTGCATTTGAATCATGCTTCTATTCCGCTTTTATTAAGTTCGCCAGCTACGTCTATCGACGCAGAATTAGTCGTTACGTCCTACAACTGCGACCAGTGTCCAGGACTTTGTCTTGGACATGGGCCGACACTCTTGAATTGTCACCAAATCACCATCCTGGCAGCTGTTATCTGCATCATGGATATGTAATTTTGTCGAACGACGGATGTATTTCCCGTAGACGGGATGTTTTACCTTGCGTTCAATCAGCACAGTCGCTGACTTGTCCATCTTGCTACTGATCACCTTGGCGGTAACCGTACGTTTTACAGCTGCTGCGTCACTCATGATGCATCACTCATCTTTGCTTTTTCAGTTAATACCGTATTAATTCTGGCAATGTCGCGGCGCACCTTCTTCACCTGGTCGGGACGTGCCAGCTGTCCGGTTCCTTTCTGCATACTGAGATTAAAACGCTCACGCAAAAGGTTGTGTAGCTCCACTTTCAGTTCACTGACTGATTTGACTCTTAATTCTGCAGCGTTCATCACATCACCGTCCGTGCCACAAAGGCTGTTTTGAAAGGCAATTTGGCTGCTGCCAGCTTAAAGGCCTCACGCGCAACATCTTCCGACACGCCTTCAATCTCGTAGAGTATACGGCCTGGCTGAATCTGGGCAATCCAGTATTCAACATTACCCTTACCCTTACCCTGACGAACTTCAATTGGCTTCTTGGTAATCGGCACATCCGGAAACACTCGAATCCAGAGCTTGCCGCCACGTTTTACATGACGCGTAATGGTACGGCGTGCCGCCTCTATCTGACGGGCCGTCATACGACCACGATCGGTAGACTTCAACGCGTACTCGCCGAAACTTACCTTGCTGCCGCGCTGCGCCAGACCGCGATTGCGACCCTTCTGCTGCTTGCGAAATTTTGTTCTCTTTGGCTGTAACATGACTCTTATC
>CAJQPV010000340.1 GCA_905480305.1 uncultured Gammaproteobacteria bacterium
CTGCTTGTCCGCGAAGATGCGCACACCCTGTTCGGTTTTGCAAAATTCGCTGACCGGGATCTGTTTCGCAACCTGTTAAAGGTAAACGGTGTCGGTGCGCGACTGGCGCTGGGAATCCTGTCCGGCATGGAACCCGCGGTCTTTATTGGTTGCATACAGGCCGGCGATGCCAGCGCACTGGTGAGGCTGCCGGGTATTGGTAAAAAAACCGCCGAGCGTCTTATCATCGAACTGCGTGACCGGCTGGAGTTGCCGGCGGAATCAGCCAGCGTGATCCCCGCAAGGGCCATGCCGGCAGCCACTCCGGTTGAGGATGCTGTCAGCGCACTGGTCGGCCTCGGTTACAAGCCGCAGGAAGCCAGCCGCATGGTGCGTACCCTGGAAACGGCCAATCTGTCCTCCGAGGAAATCATTCGCAGCGCCCTGCAGGCCGTGGTGCAGTAGCGCTATCTTGTCCTCGCTATTACTTGATTTAGTGCCCACCAGAACCGACACTAGGCTCCCATGATTGAAGCCGATCGCCTGGTCACGCCCAAGGGTTCCACAGCAGATGAAGTGCTTGATCGCACTGTCCGTCCAAAACGTCTTGCTGACTACGTCGGTCAGCCGCAAGTCTCTGAACAAATGGAGATTTTTATTGAGGCGGCGAAGAGGCGCGGCGATGCGCTGGACCACACGCTGATCTTTGGCCCGCCGGGCCTGGGCAAAACCACGCTGGCGCATATCATCGCCAATGAAATCGGGGTCAACCTGCGCCATACCTCCGGTCCGGTGCTGGAACGTGCCGGTGACCTGGTGGCCTTGCTGACCAACCTGGAACCCAATGATGTGTTGTTCGTCGATGAAATCCACCGCCTCAGCCCGGTTGTCGAGGAAATTCTCTACCCGGCAATGGAAGATTTTCAGCTCGATATCATGATCGGCGAGGGGCCGGCGGCGCGTTCCATCAAGCTCGATTTGCCGCCGTTCACGCTGGTGGGCGCAACCACCCGGGCCGGTCTGCTGACCTCGCCGCTGCGTGACCGCTTTGGCATCTCACAACGACTCGAATTTTATACGGCGACAGATCTTGCCTTCATTCTGCGCCGTGCCGCCGGTATTCTGGGCGTGAAGATTGATGACGCAGGTGCACTGGAGCTGGCAAGTCGCTCGCGGGGTACCCCGCGCATTGCCAATCGCCTGTTGCGGCGGGTGCGTGACTATGCCGAGGTCAAGTCTGATGGTTGCGTGACCAGGGCAATCGCGAGCCAGGCGATGGCGATGCTGAATATCGACGAGCAGGGTTTCGATACCCAGGACCGCAAGCTGTTGCTGACCATTATTGAAAAATTTGATGGTGGGCCGGTCGGTGTCGACAGCCTGTCAGCCGCTATCGGTGAAGAGCGCGGTACCATCGAGGATGTGGTGGAACCCTACCTGATTCAGCAGGGATTTATCATGCGCACGCAACGCGGGCGCGTGGCGACACGTAATGCCTATCTGCATTGCGGCCTGAAGCCGCCGCTGTCGCTGGCGGCAGAACCGCTTGAACTGCTCGCGGATGAGCCACAAGAGGGCATCCCGCACTGAATCCGCTATGGTCGTTGTTTTGAGACAGTTACCCCTGCGTGCAAGCCCTGCGTTCGCGATTTCCCGGTTGGTGGAATTTACTGCGCTCGATGCGGTCAGTAACAGCAGCCGGGGATACTGAACCCGGTGTCGACGTTTAGCTGGCAGGTGCGCGTTTATTACGAGGATACTGATAGCGGCGGTGTGGTGTATTACGCCAACTATCTGCGATTTATGGAGCGTGCGCGCACTGAATGGATGCGTTCACTGGGGTTTGAACAGGATCAGTTGATCAGGGAGGAGGGAGTATTGTTCGCCGTACGTTCTGCCAATATCGAATTTCTGCGGCCGGCACGTTTTAACGATCTGCTTAGCGTTGGCCTGGATATAATACACCGTGGCCGCGCCAGCCTGACGTTCAGCCAGTCGATTGCACGCAGTGAAGATGAGCAGCTGCCGCTGTGCAGTGGAGAAATAAAAATAGCGTGCCTTGATGCGGCGTCTTTTCGCCCGCATCCCATTCCCGACTTTATTTTGAAGGAGATACCGGATGTCGTCTGACATGTCCTTTTTTCACCTCATCCTGGGCGCCAGCGTGGTGGTGCAGCTGGTGATGTTGCTGTTGCTGGTGGTTTCCATGGTTTCCTGGACCATGATCTTCCGCCGCCGCAGCGTGCTGCAGGAAGCCCGAGTAGCGGCAGATGAATTCGAGGACCGCTTCTGGTCCGGCGGTGACCTGGCGACGCTGTTTCGCGAGGTTTCCGCGCAGTCTGAAAACGCCATCGGTATGGCGGGTATCTTCCAGTCCGGTTTCAACGAGTTTGCCCGTTTGCGCAAGCAGCCGGGCGCAGACCCGCGTGCCGTCGTTGAAGGCGCACAACGCGTCATGCGGGTGCAATTGTCGCGCGAAACCGACGATCTGGAAACGCACCTGTCGTTTCTCGCCACGGTAGGATCAACCAGTCCCTATGTCGGCCTGTTCGGTACCGTCTGGGGTATTATGAATTCATTTCGCGGGCTGGGTAATGCGCAGCAGGCGACGCTGTCGATGGTGGCGCCCGGTATTGCCGAGGCACTGATCGCGACCGCCATGGGCCTGTTTGCCGCGATACCGGCAGTGATTGCCTATAACCGCTATTCCAATGATGTCGAACGGCTGATTAATCGCTACGACAATTTCCTGGAAGAGTTCTCAACCGTTCTGCAGCGCCAGGCGCATGCCTGATTGTCGCCGCTTAACTGTAAATAT
>CAJQPV010000341.1 GCA_905480305.1 uncultured Gammaproteobacteria bacterium
AAGGCGCATACCGGGAACAGGTAATTGCCCCTGGCAGGCTGCCATTGGCCTGCCGGGTTCAAGACACACCCGGGGACCAGACAATGCAGGTGGACATGCTGGCTGAGGTTCTGGCCCCAGGTGTGCAGTACCGCTGTCATACCCGGTTCACCGCCCAACCGTTTGGGATCGGTAGCGAAGGCCTTGAGCGTCGCCCAGACACACTGAAACAACAGACCATAAATGACCTGTGGATGTAGCTGCACCCACGGGTTCAGCGTATGCGGTAGGGTAAAGACCAGGTGGTAGTAGGTCACCGGTAACACGGCGGATTGTTGCTGTTCACACCAGCGCCGTGAGGCGCGTTGCTGGCAACGCGGACAATGCCGGTCCCGGCAGGCATGGTACTGGGGTAGCCCGTAGTCACAGTGATTGCAGTGTAGCTTCAGCCCACCCGGTGCGGCGGTACGGCAGGTCTGAATGTGGCTGCACACCTGCCATTGCCTGGGACTGAGCCGCTGGTCCCGGTTCAGAAAGCGCCCGAGGATGGATTGCAGGTCAGCGGCACTCATGATCCAGCTCCAGCGCCGCAATCAGATCCGTACCGCGCTGGCCTTCCTGATACCCCGGGACCCAGTGTACATAGCGCAGTGTGGACTGGAGGTTCTGGTGTCCCAGCAGCCGTTGCAACTGGTGCACCGGCAGACCGGCCTCCAGCTGGTGGGTGGCATAGGCGTGGCGCAGACTGTGGATACCGCCGACCTTGTCGATACCCACCCGACGTTTGGCAACGGTAAACACCTTCTGCGGCGTGGAGACATCCAGCGCAATTTGCGACTCACGGCGCGGAAACAACCACAGCGTGGGACGGTAGCGTCGCCAGTAGTCCCGCAGCTGCTCCAGCAGTGACGGGGATAAAATGACCTGTCGGTCCTTCGCACCCTTGCCTTGTTCAATCCGCAACAGCTGACGCTCACTGTCGATATCCCGCACCTTCAGGGCCACCAACTCGCTGACCCGCAGGCCGCAGCCGTAACAGGTCGTCAGCATCATCCGGTGCTTGGTGTTCTTGCCGGCTGACAATATCTGTCCCACCTCCGCACGGGTTAACAGTTCCGGTATCCGCTGCGCGGCCTTTGGTGCGTGCAGCTCGACCTTAAAGGCATCCCAGTTAAGTACCTGAAGATACAAAAACCGGATCCCGTTCAGGTACAGCCGGCAACTGGCCCCGGACAAACCGCGTTGCTTGACCAGATACAGAAAATACGCCTGCAGTTCACTGGTATTGAGCTGAGCGGGTGAGCGATGGTAATAGCGCGCAAGATCGCTGACTGCTGAGAGATAACTCTGGTGGGTGCGTACCGAAAAGCCACGTACCTGCATGGCATCCATCATCTTTTGACGTAAGGGTGTCATCGTCCTTCTCCTCAGTAAATGACCAACAGTGGTCATTACTGAGTGTGGACACGCACCTTACCGTTTGCCGGGGAGACTGAAAAAGAAAGAAGCTACCGCGAAGCGGTTTAGTTCAACAACAATCAGGTGGCCTAAAAGTCAGTGTTGTCTTACACCTTTTAGGCCATGTTTTCATATTGACTATATTTAATTCAATGATTTAGCCTGATATTACACGGCCTAAACGGATTTACAAACATGACATGGAGTCATCATGGAGAAAAAGCGTTTGCTTGTTTCTATGCGCGATGAAATACGCTACCGATATGACACTCTTCGCACAGAACAAACATATATTCAATGGGTTCGCAGTTTTATACTCTTCCATAAGAAACGGCATCCCGTGGAGATGGGGGAAAATGAAATATCACTTTTTCTTACTCACCTTGCTGTCGAAAGAAAAGTGGCTGCATCTACACAAAACCAGGCACTCTCTGCCCTGCTGTTTCTCTACAAGCATGTACTCAAGCTGAATCTGGAATGGCTGGACAACGTCGTCAGTGCAAAACGGCCTGAATGATTACCTGTTGTACTGACCCAGGCCGAGGTTGCTGACATTCTCGGCAACATGGATGGCGTTAACGGCTTAATTACCAGGTTAATCTACGCTACAGTTATGAGAAAAATGGAATGCCTGCGATTACGGATTACCGACATTGATTTTGAATACAAGCAGATTCATGTACGCTCGGGAAAAGGCAACAAGGACAGGGTCACACTATTACCGGTCAGCATTATTCCTCAATTACAGTCTCAACTTGAAAACACAGCAGTTCTGCATAACCTTGACCTCAAAGAAGGATATGGTGAAGTCGAACTCCCGTATGCGCTGGACAGGAAGTATCCGAATGCCGGATGGGAGTGGCGATGGCAATACGCCTTCCCGTCAACCAGGAGCTCGGTTGACCCGCGTACCGGTGTAATCAGGCGACACCACTGGTATGACACGAATATTAGTCGCGCACTTAAGCAGGCTGTGTATTCATTGCACATTCAGAAACGCGTTGGCATGCACACATTGCGTCATTCCTTTGCCACCCACCTGCTTGAAAATGGCTACGATATCCGCACCGTGCAGGAATTGCCCGGTCACAAGGATGTATCCACCACAATGATTTATACCCACGTCCTGAACAAGGGTGGTCGTGGCGTGCGCAGCCCGCTGGATCCTCGTTAATCCCGTATTGTGGCTATACTCACGAGGCAATGACCATGACAAGACTCAACATGGACTTTTCTGCAGCGGTTAGCATGCCGGCAACTGACCAGCAATGGGTAGCCAGCCCCGCTGATGGCGTGTCGCGCGTTCACCTTGAACAGACTGCCTCAGAACACGGGCATACCACCAGCCTGGTCACATTTGATGCCGGCGCCTCTTTTCCGGAGCACAGTCACCCGCTTGGCGAGGAGATATTCGTTCTCAAGGGAACATTCTCCGACGAGTCTGGTGATTACCCGATGGGTACTTACATCCGCAACCCGCCCGGTTCCAGACACTCTCCCTTTACCCGCAACGGCTGCAAGCTGTTTGTGAAGCTGGACCAGTTTCACCCGCAGGATACCGCGCATGTGGTCGTCCGACCGGATGACCATCATTGGCAAAACGGCATTGGCAACCTGGTGGTGTTGTCACTGCATGAATTCTGCGCTCAGCATACCGCGCTGGTTTACTGGCCGGAGAATGAGAAATTTCAGCCACACCAGCACTGGGGTGGTGAGGAGATACTGGTTATCTCCGGTGAATTCATCGATGAATACGGCCGCTACCCGGCCGGCAGCTGGATACGCAGTCCGCATTTGAGCCAGCACAATCCGTATGTCGAGGAAGAAACCCTGATTCTGGTAAAAACCGGGCATCTGCCGGTGAGCTGAAAAACAGGATACCGAATCAGGGGCGTTTTGGACGTTCCCCGCTACTGTCAAACAACCCCAGCTTTTCACGGAACAGTGCCGAGATATCTTCATCACCGTAACCGGCTGCCATCAGGCGCCGGTAATGAATCAGGGTCATCTCGACAATCGGCATGGCGACATCAAACTGTTCAGCCATGTGCTTGCAGATAGCGAGGTCCTTGTGATGCAGTGCCACCCGGAATCCGGGGTCGTATTTACCATTGCTCATGGTGGGGCCACGGTGATCAAGAAACCAGTTACCCGCGGCGCCGGAACCGGTAACATCAATTACCTTATCCAGTGGTAATTCCAGCGCCTTTGCAAACGCCAGTGCCTCGGTCACCGCCTGGTTGATACCAGCCGCCATCACCTGGTTGACCGCCTTGGTTGCCTGCCCCGACCCGACCGGCCCCATGTGTGTAATAGTGGCGGCGATACTGCTGAGTACCGGCAAAACCCGCTCAACAACCGCCGCATCGCCACCCACCATCATCGACAGTGTGCCCTGGCGGGCGCCTTCGGTTCCACCCGATACCGGCGCATCCAGAAACGCTACACCGGCCGCTTGCAGGAGTTCAGCAACCTGCCTGGCCGTCTCGCGACTGACCGTCGAGGTATCAACAACCACCGTGCCCGGGACCAGCCCTGGCAACAAGGCACGCACCACGTCCAGCACATCACTGTCGGCAGATACAGACAGGATAATCAGTTCACATTGTTGCGCCAGCAACGCCGCATCATCAGCAACTGCGACGTTGAGTTCAGCGCCCAGCCGCACCGCCTTTTCAGCTGTTCGGTTCCAGACACACTGTAAATACCCTGCCTGTTGCAGGTTGCGCGCCATTGATGCACCCATGGCGCCAAGTCCCAGTACTCCGGTCTTCATATTAAGCCCCTGTTATTCGCAGCCACGAACGGTTAGTCATCATCGCACCAGTGTTCGACCTTTTGCTGCGCACTGGACTCCTCGGCTGCACGTTTTTCAGTGCTGAGATCATATCGCTGGCCTTTCTCATCATAGGCATAGACACGACTTGCCTGCGTGACACCGCGTTGATAACGTTTTGCTGCAGCGCATTTCTGCTGGCGCTGCAGTTTTTCGTTCTTGATAGCTGCTTCTTGTTCACGTTCTTCCGCGTGCTCGGCATCATAGGCGCGCAACAGGCGTTGCGTTTTTTCCATGCGCTGCTCACTGTCTTCGCTGACGCCCGGCGCCTTTTCAGGCGTAATAATTACCGCACTACCGCTGCAGGGTTTATCTGCATAGCGGGTCTTGCCCTGCGCATCGATACACTTGTAAATCTCCGCCACGGCCGTCCCGCTGGCAAGGCATAACAGCACCACAGCTGCCTGCGCATAGATTGATTTCATGGCTCCCTCAGGCGATCAAGACACAGGCGTTGACGGCTATCAAACAGGCGCCTGGCACCGATATGAACCGCCGCCAGTGTTCCCAGGCCGGTACCGGCAGAAACAAGAAACATGATAAGTATCTGGTACTTAACCGCCTCAAC
>CAJQPV010000342.1 GCA_905480305.1 uncultured Gammaproteobacteria bacterium
CGTCTGTCAGCTTTTGTTGCCGCATTGCTTATCCCGGCTTTCCCTGTACAAGCCGGTGAATGGAGCGGCTATGTTGCCGGCGAGTTCCTTGGCTTCACCGAAGACCCGCAGTTCTCATCACAGTACAGCAGCTACCTTTCGGTGGCTGCCGAGCCCGAATATATTCATGAGTGGAATGAAGGCGCAGATATTTTCACCTTTACACCCTATGCCATCGGTGACAACCACGATTACCAGCGCACACATGTCGACCTGCGGGAACTCTCCTGGATGCATGCAGCCGACGACTGGGAACTGACCACCGGTGTCAGCAAGGTGTTCTGGGGCGTTACCGAGTCCATCCACCTGGTCGACATCATCAACCAGACCGACCTGGTGGTAAACGAAGACGGCGAAGACAAGCTCGGACAACCCATGGTAAACCTGTCATTGATCCGTGACTGGGGCGTGGTTGACCTGTTCGTGTTGCCGGGTTTCAGGGAACGAACCTTTGCATCCAAAAAAGGACGCCCGCGCTTCGCTATACCGATTGATACTGACAAGGTCTTTTACGAATCCGGTGCCGAGGAATTACACACCGACCTTGCTGTACGCTGGTCGCATTACTTCGGCCAGGTTGACATAGGCATTGCCCATTTTCACGGCACAAGCCGTGAACCGCGCTTTCTCATCCGGCCCGCCGCGATCAACCCGGCAACGGGTGAGGTCAGTGAAATCAATCCGCTTTACGAAATCATTGACCAGACCAGCCTGGACATGCAGGCCATCTATGGCAGCTGGCTGTGGAAACTGGAAGCCATCACACGCAGCGGTCAGGGCGACCGCTTTTATTCCTATGCGGCAGGTTACGAATACACCTTTGTCGGCGTTCTTGAATCGCAGATGGACATTGGCGTGGTAACAGAATACCTGTACGACAGCCGTGGAGATTCAATTAACCAGAAGAAAGCCCTCAAGGGAGATGCCTTTTTCACCGCGCCCTTCCAGAAAGACCTGGTACTGGGTGCCCGCCTGACACTCAATGACGCCGACAGCACAGAAGTCCTCGCCACCGTGATCCTGGACCTGGACGGTGGCGGCCAGGGGTATAACGTCGAGGCGAGCCGCCGCTTTGGCAATAACTGGAAGCTGTCGGTTGAGGCCCGGGCACTGAGCAATGTCCCGAGTGACAATAACGCCGCCAGCCTTGAAGACGATACCCGCCTGCGCATGGAACTGGCACGCTACTTCTGATTCTCCAGGACAGTTCGTCATCGGCAACCGGAAAATATTTACCCGCTGACACCCTCACAGGCACTGACATGGTCTATGTTTTAGTGTTAAATATGGATAGTCATACAGGTCAATCACAGGGAGAAAATTATGTCAGAACATCAATATTCCTCACCGACCAGTAAAAAACAGGCCACCGGATTAACAAGACGCGAAATCATGCTTGGCATGGGTGCCGCCGCCGCTACTGCCTATGCCGGGTCCGCAATGTCTGCCGCACCGGGACATGATCACAGCAAACATTCCGCACAATTACCGGACATCCTGGATGCAGCCAACAGTTGCACTGATAAAGGAGAACGATGTATCGCACATTGTCTCGTGTCTTTCACAGAAGGCGATACGACACTGGCAGAATGCGCCAGCAAGGTTCATGAAATGCAGGCAATATGTGGTGCGTTTTCATACCTGCTGGCAGCAAACTCCGAGTACATCAAGGAATATGCCAGTGTATGCGAGAGGGTCTGCAAGGACTGCGAGGAAGAATGCATGAAACACAAGCAACATGTCGAATGCAAGGCGTGTGGCGAAGCATGTGCGGCACTCGTAGACCAGATAAAACTCAGACTTTCATGATAACCAGTACAGCTTGACCAAAAATATAAAAAGACTCCGCCTCTGCGGAGTTTTTTTATCCAGGCAATGGAGAGCTAACACCTTATGACCTCTATTGCGATCGCCTGCTCCGATACCTGACTAATCAGCAACCAGGCAAACAAGCGTCCTCGTCACCGCAACCAGCAGGCCGAGACAGGCCAGCGACAAGACGATAACTGCACCGGCCGGCAGGTCGAACAGCGCCGCCCCGAACAACCCCAGGCCATAACCGGCAGCCCCCAACCCATAGGCAAACCATACGCCGCGTTTGCCCGCATTGCGGACCGCTAATGCAGGAATAATCAGGCTTGCAAATACCAGATAAACACCTACCAGCTGCACTGAAGCCGTCACTGTTACTGCAAACAACAGGTAGAACAACAAGGGATGTTCATGGCTGCGTAAAAACTTCCCCAGCAGCAGCACCACTGCGTAGATAACAGCAACGGGTACCAGCACAGGATAACCAACCCAGAGAATCTGGCCGACCAGCAATTCTTTCAGGTGTTCTCCAGCTTGTGGACTGCTGGAAAGTAACAAAATACCGCTACAGGCCGCGACAATAAATGACGTGCCAATAATCGCTTCCTGCGCCTCGGGCCAGTGACGCTCGCAGCGGTACAGCAGAAACGCACCCAGTACAGCGGTACCATAGGCCATCAGCTGGACCGTATAACCGGGCGAATCAAGATGCATGACATGCGCCGCAATCACACCAAGACCGGCAAACTGGGCAATGGCAAGATCAATAAAGATAATACCCCGCTGCAACACCTGCCGTCCAAGCGGCACATGGGTAGACAGCACCAGCAACCCGGCAGCAAATGCCGGTCCCAGGATCGCGCTATCAAG
>CAJQPV010000343.1 GCA_905480305.1 uncultured Gammaproteobacteria bacterium
AATCGACGAACTCACCACGTGCGTAGTGGATACCGGTGCACCGATCATTGATGCCGCGAATATCACTGATGCCGATGTTAATTGCGCATCAAATGCGTGCAATGGTCGCACCTTGTAAATGCCAAACCCAACGGTACGGACAATGCGCCAACCACCGGACATAATGCCCAGGGTAATCGCGGTCGCGCACGAAAGGATGACCCAGAATGGCACCTCGAATTCCGTGATGAAGCCGCCCAACAACAGCACCAGCGTGATGATGCCCATACTTTTCTGGGCATCGTTGGCACCGTGCGAAAAAGCGAGACCGGCTGAGGTGAAAAACTGGACGCGGCGCAGATACTTGTTGGCAACGGGTGTTGCTGCCCGCAACAGGAACATCATCAACCGATGAATCATGAACCCGGCCCAGAAACCAATAATCGGAGAGAGCACCAATGCAATCAGCACCTTGGTCACTCCTGTGAAATGGCCCTGGGCAAGCTCATTAAAGCCCCATGCCACATGGTCAACACCGGCTGACACCACTACGGCACCCACCAGCCCCCCCACCAGAGCATGGGACGATGAGGATGGAATTCCAAACCACCAGGTCCCCAGATTCCAGGTGATGGCCCCGATGATGCCACACAGGATAATCGCCACAGCGTCCAGCGATTGCAGTGAACCGACATCGACAAACTTGCCGATGGTATTGGCCACTGCAGTGCCGCCGAGTAACGGCCCCAGAAATTCAAAAACCGCAACGATGATGACGGCTTGTACAGGTGTCATGGCACGGGAGGCAATAACAGTCGCGATGATGTTGGAGGCATCATGAAATCCGTTGGTGTAATCAAATATCAACACAACGATGACCGCTATAACAGCGAGCGTCACCAAAGCATCCATATATCCTCCAGAAATTGTGGTTGTTTAGGCAGCATTCGCTGCCCGTTTTCAGTCTTATGTGGGTTGGCGGTGAAAACAGGGGAACTGTTCAGTCCAGAGTCGTTTAGAACGCTCCGGTATCGTCACTTCACACCGAGAATCTACACAGTTCCATGCCGAGGCAAACGGTTGCTTGAAATAATCTATTTCGTGCCCTACAGCGAGCGTGGCATGTTACATGCGGGCTGATCCAGAGATGCTAGTTTATATACCGTCTTTCAATAAACAATAATCAATACGAGATACTGACCGATAGCACACATTTAGACTGTACAGCATGCATCGTGCATTCTTTGGTAACATCACCTTGTTAAGTCAAATCAGGGATTGCTTAACTTACCACCAATGGCGGCGGCCTTCGTTCATTCGGTGGTCGCCGTTTTATGTTGTGCTAAAGGTCTGGTTGTGGCCGATTGCGGTAATACAGCTGCCAACCAAATGTCATAGCCTGCCGCCTGGCGAACGACCGTAGTTTCCCCCGAACTCAGACGTAGGGACTAATTCTAAATAAGTTTTCTCTAAAGGACCGGAGACGACTGCCAGTTCAACCGGTCGACGCAACACATGCATTAAACCTGCTGGCTGGTTACTGGTCCTTGTTTTCCTGGTGTTCGTTAAAAGCACGTACAGCATCCGAGACCCGGACAAAGATTTTCTCTTCAGAAAAAATGGGCTCCATGCCTGTGTTCAGCCGCACTTCGCGCAATGGCAGATGGACCCGGGCCAGCGCCAACTCAATACCCTGATCCCTGAGTTTCTGAAAAAAGGGTCGCAGCTTTTCCATGGCAGTGAAGTCGATAGAGGGAATGGCCCTGGCGTCGATTACGACCTCGCGGACGGGGTGCTCCTCACGGTCGATAAAACCCTGCAGTCGTTCCATGAAATAATTGACGTTGGCAAAGATCAGTGGCCCATAGAAGCGGTAAACCACCAGGCCGGGTATGTCCTCCGTCTGGTCGTCATCTCCCAGGTCGTGGAGTTCATCGGAACCCGGCTTGCGTACCAGCAGTGCGTCATGGGGCCGTGCCAGATCGGCAAGCAGGATGGCGATGGAAAAAGCGGTGCCCAGCAGTATGCCCGGCAGCACCCCGATGAACACCACGGCGGCGGTCGTGGTGATCGCGATCCATGCCGTCTGGCGGTGCCGGACCCACATATTCTTCACATCGGCTATGTCGATGAGCCCGAACCCGGTGTATACCAGGATGGCCGCAATCGTCACCTTGGGCAGTTGCGTCAGGGCCCCTGCCGCAAGCAACAGAAAACCTGCCAGAAAGACCACGGAGGCCAGGTTTGCCACCTGGGTGCGACCTCCTGTTGCACTGTTTACCAGGGTGCGGGTCTGGCTGCCCCCCACGGTAAACCCCTGCACCGCACCGGCGGCCAGGTTTGCCACGCCCAGCGCCATCAGTTCGCGATCCGGGTTAATGTCGTAGTCGTGTCTTTCCGCCATCGCCCGGCTTAGCAGTATGCCTTCCGGAAAGATCAGCATGGAGAGACCCAGCGCTCCCATGGCCAGGGTGGCAATATCATCCAGCTTGAAGGTGAACTCCATGGCTTTGGGGGCGATGCCACTGATTGCACCGATGGTTTCCACTTCCATGGCACCGAAATCAACCAGCAATCCGCTGACAAGTGCGAGGAAAAAGACCGGTACCAGCGGGGGGAGGCGGGTGATGAGGCGTTTAAAAATCACCAGCAGCAGCAGCGTCGCAACGGCAACGCCCAGGGTCGGCAGATGAGTATCCGGCACCTTGTCCACCCATTCGATAATGCGCTGCACCAGCCCTTCCTGCTCCAGTCCGACACCGAACAGCTTGCCCCACTGGCTGATGACAATAACCAGGGCTGCGCCGTTCAGGTATCCAAGCAGCACCGGTGTTGACAAAAAGCTCGCGACCACGCCCAGCTTGAACCTGGCGGCTATGATCAGGATAAGACCGGTGAATATCGCCAGCCAGGTACCCGCGATTATGGCCTTGGTCGGATCCCCCCCGGTGAGCGGCAGTATGGCCGCTCCCACCAGCAGTGCGACCGCTCCGTCGGGCCCTACATTCATATGGCGGGAGGAAGTGAAGAGAAAATAACCCAGGGTTGCGGCGATAGCGCTGTAAATCCCGGCCATGGGGCCGAATCCCGCCAGTTCCGCATAAGCCAGTGCCGAGGGGATCAGCACCAGGCAGATGACAAGCCCGGCAAGCACGTCGGGGCCCAAATCCTTTTTTTGATATCCAGAAAGAACCCTGAGTCCCGGTAGAAAGCTCGTAAAGCTGGATAACGTCATGGTTTCTGGATTCTGGTTGGTGTCTTCATTTAGGGTGACAGATAGAGGTGTTCACTATTTCTCATTATGATGGAACAGGATACCAGGGATTATAGCAATCCCTTCTTCCAGTATTGAAGGCAAAGCGGAAGTACATCTTAAACCCGGGAATGACTGTTTCTGGCCCAGACTAATGGAATGGTCGCCTTTCTCGTTTAGTGGAAAGTCACATTCACCACTTTGGCACTTAGATGCCGGTTAGAGCAGGGGCGACCATCTATGTGTGAAAACTAAAAGCGCTTTTTGAAAGTGGGGTGTTGATGCCATTACCGAATCATTATGGTCAAGTTGTTTAACATTTATTAGTTATATAAATAGCAAGCTGATTCCAGGTGGGAATAATTTTTGTATTTTTTTGAAACAGCGAGTTTTCACACGATCTCGGCAAAAAGAAGACGTTAACCGACCTGCCTGCGAACCTGTCGATTTATCACCTCGTTCAGCCGCCTGCATGGACTGCGAAATCAGCTCTGTATGGATTACAGCCAAAGCGAACATCACTGACTTGAATATGAGGTCTTTTGTGATGCATGTTTGACACATCTCCCTTCGTGAATTTGTGGGGAGAGTATGAGGCATGGCCCAGTGATCGATGTTATCCGGATGTCACATGATGGTGTCTGGGCATGCCATTATTGCTGTCTATCTACAGGGTATTTGACCTGCATCAAAACAAGGATAGTTGGCCGAACCTGATAATAGGATGGCTTGTAGTGGCAAGCGCGCAAATAACGACTATCAACAACAGTGACTGATTTATTGATGAATGCTCTGGATCGACCATGAAGGATATTTTTCGATGCTGACACGAGTAACACGATGTTTTGTAGTCATCGCAATGACGTTATGGTTTGTATCTGGTTGTACAGAGCAGGCAGATTACCCTCGGTTACGGGAGAGCCTGGACCCGGAATTCAAGGCTATGCTTAAGGAAAGGGTGCGGGCCGAATTCAAGGATACACGCCAGCAACTCGTGAAGGAGGGTAGGGTTGGCATAGTCATTGTCGATATCAGCGACCCGTACCATCCCCGTGTTGCCGAGGAAAATGGTGATGTCATGCTCTATGCGGCCAGTCTCCCGAAGATTGCAATCCTGCTCGGGGCGTATGTGGCGGCAGAGCGAGGTGACCTGGTAATTAACGAAGAACTACGCGCATCGATGACACGCATGATTCGTAACTCATCGAATAAGGATGCTACAGCTGTCCTGAAGCGGGTCGGTTTTGAGCGTCTGGCCGAGATCCTGCAGTCG